>CAZXMP010000001.1:0-101212 GCA_964641575.1 uncultured Chitinophaga sp.
ATGATGGACTCCCATCTTCATTGGCGCTGGATGAAATGAGCCATCTTCTTTATCTAGATCAATCACTGCGATAATCCCATCTTTTGCCAGTAGGCTTTTTAATTTAAAAATCATTACCTCTGGATTTTTTAAATGATGAATGTGTCATAGTATATTCTCGAAGTATATAGTCTGTACCGTTACGAGTTTTTTGCGATACAGTTATTGTCGTTTGATTTATCCAATCGGGCCTGGACATAGAAATCCCGTTACGACTGTTGAAGTCGTTTTTTTTAGTAACCCATTGATGTTATTATTGATTTTTAATACCTGAATGTTTACAGGTATTTTGAAGTAATTGGTATAACTGTTTGGATATTTATTTTACCGTTCCCCAACCGGTAGTGGTGGTTTTTATGGGAAGTTTATGTTCTTTCAGAGTAACCCGGAAGAACTTCGGGTATATAATAATATACAAAAAAAAATGATTATTTCCAAGGAAAAATAAAATTTACTTTTAAAATTATTATTGACTTGCTTGTGATGAATTATAAACTTACCAAGTTATTTTCCCAACGAAATAATAAAAATTTATACAGAAATCAATTGAAGTAATCCGTCTATTATAATATAACATAAAAGTTCCGGACCATAAAATGATTTGAACAGCTATGGAAAGATTTCTACTAATATATAGCTATTTCTTGGTTGTTGTAAAAAGGGCCTCAGAGCTTATTTCGATTGAAGATTCAAGGTTAGTTCCCATGAATTTTTTCACTAAATTCGGTTATGCCCAAAGAATTTAAAGTAGATGGGTTTTGGGTACAAAGTGTAGACGCTGAACGTGAGATAAATTTTGTGGTACTAAACAAAACTGGATTAGTGTGCCGCCTCGTTCCCTGTTTTTTCGGGTTTGATATTTCACCATTAGACCATGCGAAGATGGGAGTGCAGTTGGTTGTTTTAAAATCCTTTACAGACAATACGTTTAAAAGCGAATAAGCCAAGAATTGTATGTTGACATATATCGAAAGAATAGAACTGAGGGACAAACTGGCAAAGGACGAAGTTGGAATTGAATTCGCCCTAGAACAATATTGGAAGGATTTCAAAGAAGGAAAAAAATCTTGGTATACAAAAGACTGGAAAGAAAGAAGGGCTAAATTTATTAAAGACAGTTGCCAAGTGTAAATACCAGACAAACTGACCCCTGTTCGCCATTTCAAATTGACCCCCTGATATTATCTCGTTAAAACTGCTTATTTCAAGGCCCTAAAAATTGTAAAGAACTGGTTGCGTTTGTTATTCAAACGTAGGATTTATTATGCCTATTTTGATTAATTGTTTTTTAACCCTTGTGTTGTGCTATTGTCTTTTTTGGTTTTTCTAAGTGATTCTCCTTTTAATTCAATACGTACAGATTGATGAACCAGTCTATCCAGTATTGCATCGGCTACAGTTTGTTCTCCAATCACATCATACCATTTTTTTACCGGAACCTGGGAAGCGATGATAGTAGAATGTTTGCCATGCCTGTCTTCTACAATGTCCATCAATAATGCCCTGCCGCTTGCATCAAAAGCCTGTATTCCAAAGTCATCGAGTATCAGCAGGTCCTGTTTTTCTATCCTGGTGAGTTCTCTCAGATGGGAACCATCGGCTTTTGCCATTTTCAGCATTGACAGAAGTTTAGCTGTATTAGCATAGTATACTTTGAACCCAGATAAACATGCCTGGTGTCCGATAGCAGAAGCCAGATAACTTTTACCTGTTCCTGTACTTCCGGTAATAAAAACATCATTACCCTTCTTTATAAACTCGCAGGTAAACAAACGGTCTATCTGATTTTTATCAAGGTCCCGTTTGTTACCATAATCGACTCCTTCCGCATCTGCTGAGTAACGGAACCTGGCTGTTTTAATGTTTCGCTGAAGGGAGCGGTGCTTTCTGTCGTCCCATTCGTTTTCAACAAGGTACTGCGCCATTTCATCATTGGTAAAGCTGACAGAAGGTGGCTGTTCTACAAATGTTTTAAAAGCAGTTTGCATTCCATACAATCGCATGTCACCCATTTTTTTTACTGTTTCGTTGTTCATGTTTTTTTGTTTTAGTGATAAAAAAATTATTCATAATAATCCTGGCCACGTATGTTTTCATGGTCGGGCATCTCTATAGCTGGCGTTTCATCTTCAAAAGCAATTGCATCGGCTTTGGAGCGGAGTATCTGGTCGATGATACCGTAATTGTAAATACCATAGCTGTCAGCTCTTTTGCAGGCATTGATAAGCCGGGTATGGCCTACTCTTTTGGCAAAGTTTAATACACCTGAACAGGACTTATAACTCTGCTCAGGATATAATTCTCTTGCTAATATTTTGGCTATATACTTCGCTACTTCTATTCCAATTGAACTGGCTGTCGTCATAAACTTCTGAGGGTTCCACTCTGCTAAATATTTATGATGCGTAGCCAGGTGATCCTGCTGGGTGATATATTTTAATCCCTTACCATAAAACCGGTCATGCACCGCTACCACTTCGTTTTCATCATACACTTCTATTTTGGCAGTTGTATATTTTATCTTCACCCGTTTGCCGATTAATTTGAAGGGTACACTGTAATAGCGTTTATCAACACTCAGCAACACATGTCCGTATTTATTTACCGTGGCAAGTTGGGTTGTCATCAGCTCAAAGAGGTAAGGATTTAAGGGCTGCAGGGTTTGCTGCTCTACTTCTATGAACTGTTGGGTCCTGCTATAATTTTCACCGGTAAGTTTTGCATCGTTGTGGATTTGTAAATGAATAAGAATGTCTTTATTCATCTCCTCTAAGCGGTGATACACCCGCTGGTCGATTTTAGAAAAAATAGTAGTGTAAATAATCTTTACAGCTCCTTCCACCAATGCTTTGTCTTTGGGCTTATAAGTTCTTGTCGGGAAGCCAAACGTATGATAATGCTCTGCGAAGGCGGCAAAGTTTTCATTAAGCTGTGCTTCATATTTACTGGCCCTGGTAACAGCTGATTTTAAATTATCGGGAACAATAGCCTGCGGTACGCCACCATAAAAGTGAAGGGCCTTTTCACAACCAGCAATAAAATCCTCTTTGCGTTGTGAGTGTACCGCCATTACAAAAGTCAGCTGGCTGCATCCAAGTACAGCCACGAACACTTCTACATCACTTATCTCTCCGGTGAGTTTATCTACCAGGTGCAATTTTTGACCGGTAAAATCCACAAACAATTTATCACCTGCCTTATGCGTCATCTTTAATGAAGACTTGCCCACCTGCATAAAATCATTCAGCTTTTCCAAAAAGGAAGAACTCTTATAACCATCCGGACATTGCTGCAGGTATTTTTCATGCACCATGTATTTGGTAACACCACGCTTTTTTAACAGCGCTGCTAAAGAAGGTAATAGAGGTTGTAAATCTGATAAACGCTTGTTGGCAACTTCTATGCGTTCCTTAATCAAAAACAACCTGGACATCTCTGCATCACTCATTGCTTCAATCTGGCCAATTGTTTTTTCTGATAACACATATCTATACAGATATTTTTTAACCGTATTACGGGCTACACCCGTGGACCGGCTGATATATTTTGTTCCCTTGCCCGCTGTATAAAGCCGGAGAATCTGACGTATTGTAAACATCTCTATTGTTTTGTTAGACATGAAGGAGGGAATTGATGAATCAATAACCTCCTCCTTTTTACCTGTAAAAACAACTTAATCTTTAGTCAACTTTTAGGGGGTCAATTTGAAATGGCGAAAGGGGGTCAGTTTGCTCTGGAGAAGAGGGGTCAACTTCATCTGGTTAGAGGGGGTCAATTTCAGTGGATTTTCCAACGGTATAAGGAATATAATCTTTGTCCTTTGTCATAGAAGTAGTTTAAGAAAATGAAGTTATTAAAAAGACGGGTAATTGATTTTCCTTCATAAGCAGGAGTCTTTCTGCAAGACATACATATATCCCCAAACTAGCCGTCATACGAAAAAAATCGGTCGTCAGTTGAGAAGGAATTTCAGGAGGGAAGAATTGCCACAACGTCGGGAGAAAGTGGTAAGAGAATGGGAATAGCAGACGTTAAATTTGCATCAGAATAATATCAGCTTTATCTATTGAAACAATAATACGCTCATAGTATAGCTGCAAACTTTCAACCTTATTTAATAATTAGTAATGTGTCGTTGTGGGCACGATCTCACAATTCAGAAAATGGAGAAAACTATCATTAATCCCTGGCAATGGCAGGATGAGCGGAGTTATGTTCAGGCTGTTGAAGTAAAACATGCAGCAAGTACCTTGTATATATCAGGGCAAACCGCAATCAGTGATGAGGGAATATCAAGCAACGCTGATATGGCAACCCAATTGGTGCTGGCGCTCAAAAACCTGGAAAAAGTAATTGGTGATGCAGGTTATGAGCCGAAGGGCATTGTCAGGTTAACTATTTACACCACATCTACTGCAGAGCTTTGGCCCAACTTTAAAATTTTCCAGGATTGGGTAGCCAGGCATGGTGTTCAATCGGCCCTCACCTTGCTGGAGGTGACAAGCCTTTTTGAAACTTTGAAAGTTGAACTAGAAGCAACTGTCGTAAAATAATTGGTACAAAAGGTGACCAGTTAAATTCGATTTTGTATTTCAATAAAAACAGCAATTATGACAGTCAAAAAAAGCAATGGATATCAACACCTGGAAACTCTTCTCACAGCCTTCAACAAAGGAACCGAAGCTGTTCTGAATTTATACAATGAGGATGCAATAGTGACGTACCCCTATGCTGCTTCCCTTGGGCTGCCTTCCAGCTTTACTATGGATGAATATAAAAAACATTTAGACCGTATGTTGGCCAGTATGAAGAGCATTTCTTTTACCGGATTAAAGGTTTATGAATTAAAGGAAAATGAAAGCTACTGGGCTGAGGTTCACGGCGAGACTATTATTTCCAATACAGATGCACTGTACCAGCAGGACTATGTAATTTTCTTTACGCTGGAAAATGGAAAATTCAGTGAATATAAAGAGTACTGGAACGTATTACCGGTTTTGAAATCACTGCTCGGTGTTGAGGACGTACTGCGAATTATCAACAACAATTAAAAGAAATAAGTTATGAAAATTGCAATCGCAGCTGCGACAGGGAACATAGGGAGCCGCATAGCGACAAAGCTATCGGCTGCCGGCGCTATACCTGTTCTGATCGGACAAAATGAAGATCGTTTGAAGAGGTTGAATATACCCAATTCAATTATTGCAGTCGCCGATCTTGGAAATATCAATGAGGTGCTCGCTGTTACAAAAGGCGTTGATGCCTTGTTTTGGCTGGTACCTCCGGTGATAAGAACGCCAAATTTAAAGAGCTGGTATGAGCAAGTGACAGCAGCCGGCATAGCCGCCGTCACTGAAAACAAGATTAAAAAAGTCGTGTTAGTGTCAAGTTTAGGTGCAAACCTGGATGAAACGTCAGGTAACCTCGCGTATGCGGCTGAAATGGAACTTGCCTTTGACAAACTGGATGCTGATGTGCTTTCCCTGCGACCTGGCTATTTTATGGAAAATTTTCTGACGCAGATCCAGCCACTGCAAACTCAACAACAGTTTAGTTTTTTATTCGGGCCGGATTTCAGCATTCCTTTTATCAGTACGGACGATATAGGCGATGCCGCAACCCGGTATCTGTTGGACACCAACTGGGCAGGACACTGGAAACTTAATCTGATGGGCCCGGAAAGTATCACCTGCACCCAGGTTTCAGCTAGATTATCGGCACTCTTAACACACCCGGTAACCTATCAACAGGGCTCTGTTCAGGAGAGCAAGGCGATGCTTGCACATTTTGGTGCTACTGCGGGCGTTCAGCAGGAACTAACAGACATGTTTCAAACACTTGCCAGCGAGAAAGGGCCCTATGCCACCACAAGAACTCCCGAATCGCATACGCCTACTTCTTTTGAACAATTTGCGAAACTCAAATTACTTCCGCTGTTGTAGTATTTGTTAGCAGCAATTAGCTCAGTTACATTTATTGCCTTTCCTGTCTATGCCAGATGGTTCACACTTGTAATTCGTTGGTGAGTGCGAATATCATGGTCACGCTAAAGTAAATAATTCCGCTACATTTATACTTATTACCTTGAAATGTCTGAAAATTTGATAATAAACAGTAAAAAAAGAAAGTCAATGCAACCGCCAACGGTCTGTAAAATCAAGGCGAAAAAGCATAAAATCGACAACATAACTATTCAAGAAAATTTGTATGAATAGTAAATAATTAATGGAATGAATCTTGATAAAACTGGCTGTAAAGCTCTTCTTGTATTCGCATTTTTATTTTTCTTATTTATTCATTCGTTCGGGCAAAATTATGGCCTGGGAATGGCAACATCTATTGATTCCCAAGAGACCAATACTGCTCTGGATTTGTCGCCCCGCAATCCTATATGCCTGGAAGGAAACTTCGAAATTTCTTTTGATATATCGTCACTGTCCAAAGAAAATGTCTTTGGATATGTTGTCAGAATAATTGAAGATAACGACCGCAATTTTGACCTAGTTTTCAATGCAGAGGAGCCGAAAGGTACTTTCAATATCGTTGTTGGTGACTACCGGACCAGAATTATGTTCAGTATCGCATCGGACGTTTTTCTAAAACAATGGACTACAATAAGCATCAGGTTTGATACGGATAAAGATAGACTTGTTGTTTCTGACGGACGCAGCACCTACGTTGAGAGCGGTTTACGCCTGAAGAAAAACGGCTGCTATAAGCTATTGTTCGGCTCAAACCGCGACAAGAAGTTCAAAACCAATGAAGCTGTGGCGGTAAAATTCCGCAATATCCGCATTACAAAAAATGGCATCGCAAAATACCACTGGCCTTTGGATGAACACGAGGGCGGGGTTGCCTATGAATTGATAAACGGCCATAACGGTAGCGTTAAAAATCCATGGTGGATGGCCTCGCGACACAACGAATGGAAGAAAGTTTGCGATTTTGTAGTCAACGGTGCTGCCAGTGCCGCTTACGATAGCAAAAACGATTCATTATTTATTATAGGGGAAGATTCGGTATTTACTTTTGCTTTCCGTAATTGGGTGCTTAGTTCCAAGTCAAACCAGCTCAAATTTGAAACGAACCGTGGGAGCCAATCCATTTACAGCCCAATCGACAACTATATCTACAACTTTCTCCCTGATCTGAAAACTGCTGCACGATATAGTATGAGCGATCAAAAATGGAATAAACAATTACCGCATTGGGACGGGACTGATTATTGGCAGGCAAATAAAGTAATATCTAGGAGTGATAGTTCAATATATGTCTTTGGGGGTTACGGCAATTGGGCATATAAAAATGCCGTCCAGCGTTTTTCATTGAAAACGGGGCAGTGGGAAGAAATAAAACCTATCGGGGATTTTTTCACTCCAAGGTATCTGGCAGCTTTGGGATCTAATACGCAAGGTGATACGATATATGTTCTGGGCGGCTATGGAAGCGCAACCGGTTCGCAGATGATCAATCCCAAAAACATTTACAGTATGATGCGTTTTACAACCAAGGATAAGACGTTCAAAAAGCTGTACGACCTGGAAAATCCGGCAGAAGATTTTGCATTTGCCAGTTCGTTGATCCTGGATGATCATTCAAAAGCCTACTACGGACTCGTATTCCCTAACCGAATATACAATTCGAGTCTTCGTCTTATCACAGGTTCATTAAACGACAGTGGTTATAAACAAATTGGAAGCCCTATTCCATACAGCTTTCATGATATCTATTCTTTTGCTGATCTTTTTTATTCTCCCGAAAGCAAGAGATTTACAGCTGTCACCCTATTACGGTCCAAAAAAAATCAAACAAAGGTGAGTGTTTATATATTGGACGGACCTCCCCTGGAATTCCTGAAAAGCACCCCGCCTGCAAAAAGAAACTTTTCACCATTATTAATAATTTTTGCACTGTCTATTGTATTATTGGGTGGTGGTTTATGGTTTTATCTAAGGGGCAGAACAGGCCACAAGGCTGCAGATAATGAAACCAAGCCGGAAAAAGACCATCCAAAACCTACATTAGCCACGACAAATGCAATTTTTCTTTTTGGGGACTTTCAAATTTTTGATCGGGAGGGTACAGACATCACCAGGCTTTTCACTCCCCTACTCAAAGAATTATTCCTGCTATTGCTGGTAAATTCAGTTAAAAACGGAAGGGGTCTGAACGCTGAGAAACTTGACGAGATTCTTTGGTTTGGAAGAGATGAAAAAAGTGTCAGGAATAACCGCTCAGTAAATATTGCTAAATTAAAAGCAATACTTGAAAGCATTGAACATTGCCGGCTTTTAAAAGAAGCCGGGTACTGGAAAATCGAGTTCGATTATGATACTTGGTCTATTGATTATCACATTTACTTAAACTTAATCGAAGCTAAAAGGAAACTGGATCAGGAACAGATTAAGTTGCTTTTTGAGTTCACAAGGCGGGGTAATTTTCTCTCCAATCACCACTATGAATGGCTTGACAAATTCAAATCTGAAGTCTCTAACGAAGTAATTGATGCTTTCCTGATTTATGCCAATCTGACGAAACCAAACAATCCGGAGTTTCTAATTCAGATAGCCAGCTTTATTTTCCACTATGATTCGGTCAACGAAGAAGCTATGATTATTAAATGCAAGGCCCTATCAGATTTGGGCAAACATTCTTTGGCTAAAAAAGCATTTGATGTTTTTATCAAAGACTACCGATCACTTTATGGTGAAGAATTTAATAAAAATTTTAATCAAATAATCCGCAGTCAAAATACTGATTAACAGATATTTATTCTTTTATTAACTGCAATCAGCAATCTCACGCCTCCCGTATTAATGTCCTATTAATGTTCCATTAACCTATTTCTTTTAATTCGCAAATGGTGACTTTTTATAACAGTTCAGTGTTCTGTTATATACTGTTGCAAAAGCTATTAACAGGAATAAATTTATGGAAACAATTTCGCCGACACTATGTCCGCTGTTTTTGATGACCACCTTACCAGACGTCAACTCTGGTGAAAGATCCTCTGCGCCCTCTGACGGGTTGATGACTAAACGGACAAAGGCTCCGGTGCAGTCCGGTCTCCCGGTTCCAGCGTATCCAGGGCTTCAATTGCAGCATAGTGACGGCCTATGTCTAAACAGCAAATGGGATTATGCAGGCGGGGCATCTGCTTCCAGTTCACTTCATCCTCTTCACCTTTCAATTTTGACCGTAAAATTGAGCGGATACCCGTTCCTCACGGGATAGCGAATGTACCACTGGAACCGAACGTAAGCAAAATGGTAAGACTCACCACAAACAAATTTTATGATAACCCAAAACTACCAGCAAGCACCAGCACCAAACAAAGCAGAGCCGCACCTCTGGGTGGGCCGCTATGCAGACTACTTGTTTGCTTATGCCTGCCTGCGTATCGACGACAAGGAATTGGCAAAAGACCTTGTACAGGAAACTTTTTTAGGGGCACTTGAACGCGTGGAAAAATTTAATGGACTTTGCTCAGAAAAAACCTGGCTAACGGCCATTTTGAAAAACAAGATCTTCGACGTTTACCGGAAAAAATCATCAGTGCGGAACACGCAATCTGTTTCAATTGCAACTAATCCTGAGAGCGATGAGTTATTTGACTTTGATAGCGGGCATTGGAACGATCAGCATTATCCTGCCGGGTTTGCAATAGAACAGCCGGTTGCGTTTCAAGACAAAGAATTTCAGGGCATTTTACAGTCATGCATGAGAAAGTTTCCGCCTTTGTGGATGTCGGTTTTTACAATGAAGCACATTGACCAGGAATCCACCGAGACAATCTGCACAGAACTTAAACTGACACCATCCAATTTCTGGGTCATTATGCACCGGTCAAAAGTGCACCTGAGGTCCTGTCTTCAAAAGAACTGGATTTAAATAAACAACGCAGGTTATAAGCCGAAGGGCATTCTGAGGGCAATATTTATGTAAGCATTAAAAGTTGAATCAGCTATAACGCTCATGCAATTAATCTGCATAAAAAACCAAATCGATTATTTTAATTCCTCCAATTCCTAATTGCTTTTAAAGGGAAGAATTGCAACAACATCGGGTGAAACAGATAATAGAATCGAAGCAGTTGCATATTAAATTGTGGTATAAAAATAATAGCTATTTAAACAACAACACAATTACTTATTTCATAAATATTCAGCTATGCTAAACTGGAATGAGGTTATCAAATTTGTGAACCATGGCAATCCCCCACCACCCAAAAGAGTGGAAAAAAGCGATGAAGAATGGAAAGCAATCTTAAGCCCTGAAACCTATCTTATCACCAGGCAAAAAGGTACTGAACAACCCCACCAATCGGAGATGTGCAATCTTTTTGAACCGGGAAAGTATCAATGTATTTGTTGCGAAACACCGCTGTTTGAATCGGCCGAGAAATTTCACAGCAGCTCAGGATGGCCGTCCTTTACACAACCTTTAGCCGTTGAAAATGTTGCGCACATCAAAGATAGCGGCCATGGTATGATCAGGGTGGAGGTAACCTGCAATATCTGTGATGCACACCTGGGGCATGTTTTTAAAGACGGGCCCGCACCAGGCGGTTTACGTTATTGTATTAACGGAACTTCACTAGTAAAAGCCGTTATGTAAACAACCTCAACCGATCTTTTGGAGGGTTAAACAGGCAGCGTATTAATCTAACACAAATTAATATGGAAAATTTAAAAAAAGCGTATGTAGCCGGTGGCTGTTTTTGGGGCATGGAGGATCTTTTCAGAGTACGTCCCGGAGTTAAAGATACTGAAGTTGGTTATACAGGCGGGCAAAAAGAAAACCCTACCTACCGTAACCATCCCGGGCATGCCGAAGGGCTGGAAATTACCTACGATGCAAATGAGACATCGTATATGAAGTTGTTAGATTATTTTTTCACTATTCATGATCCAACTACGCTAAACAGCCAGGGTAATGACAGAGGCTCCAGTTACCGGTCAGCCATATTTATCCAAACTGAACAAGAGAGATCCGATGCGGAGGAAATTATTACGATAGTTGATGCGTCAGGACGCTGGCCGGGTAAAGTGGTAACCAGGTTAGAGCCGTTCATAAAATTCTGGCCTGCTGAAAATTACCATCAGGATTACCTTGTTAAAAGTCCAAACGGGTACACCTGCCATTTTGAACGATTTGGCAGTTTCCTGTAAAACCTTACGCCTGCATCAGCGTATTAAATTCTGCATATACTTAACATGCCGTTTAAAATACTGACTACAACGAGGCAATAAAGTGTATTGTAAGGAATTTGTATCTGATCCGACTAAGAAGTGTGAGACAATGTAATCAATGGTGTTTCGCGGATAATCTAAGGCCTGTTGTTTTTTATTTTCCGGCAGATGGCTTACTGCAATTCACGGCAGGTTTTTATCAACTCAATTAAAAAAAGGATAATTATGAAAAGTCGTGCAGAAGAAGATAAAGTATTTACCGCAGCAGCATTTGATGTGAAAGATTGGGTTGACGCCAATGGAAATAAAACCAATCAGATAACATTGTCAGATTTTAAAGGGAAGTTTAAGGTGGTTTTTTGTTTTCAAAGCTGGTGCCCCGGCTGCCACAGTGTTGGTTTACCCAGTTTACAAAAAATGGTCGAAGCATTAAAGGGTAATGATAAAGTAGTCTTTCTGGCAATCCAGACCGTATTCGAGGGACACCAGGAAAACACCTTTGCAAAAATGCTGGAAACCCAAAAGAAATATGCATTACAAATTCCTTTTGGTCACGATGCCGGTGACGATGGACAATCACGTTCCAATTTTATGCAAAATTATCAAACTGGCGGAACGCCCTGGTTCGTTTTTATAGACCAGAAGGACAATGTAATTTTTGCGGATTTTCATATTAATGTTGAAGCCGCCATCAGTGTTTTAAAAAGTATTGAATAATAATGTCCGACGGAAGTTTTCCATTATACAGCAATACTGAAAATCAATTTTTAAAAAATAGTAAGGGAGCAAAAAATGAAAAATATATTAATAGTCTTACTTGCAATTTCAGCAGTATCGCTAACAAGTTGCGGACAGTATAACAATTCTAAAATGGAAAGTTATATTAAAGAAAATTCATCTGATACTACTTTTCCAAAAGATGAAGCCGGCTGGAAGAATAAACTTACTGATCAACAATACTATGTATTACGGCAAAAAGGAACGGAACGCGCTTTTACCGGAGAGTTTCTATTTAACAAAGAAAAAGGAACCTACAAGTGTGCCGGATGCGGAGCCGATTTGTTTACTGACGATATGAAATTTGACAGTGAGTGCGGATGGCCCAGTTTTGATAAGGAAATCGCCGGTGGAAAAATTCTTAAAACAGTTGACAATAGTGGGGGAATGAGCCGTACAGAAATTACATGTGCAAAATGTGGCGGGCACCTGGGGCATATTTTTGATGATGGTCCAACTGCTACCGGGCAACGTTATTGTGTAAATTCTGCTTCCCTTTCTTTTGAGCCCGTTTCCAAAACCGCTCTAAGAAATGAGCCGAAGATAAAGAGTGGTTTGGATACTATAACACTTGGTGGCGGTTGCTTCTGGTGCGTGGAAGCTGTCTATGAAGGTTTAATTGGTGTTGTATCGGTAGAAAGTGGATATAGCGGCGGCAAAAATGTAAATCCTACTTACCAGGAAGTAAGTTCTGAAAGTACCGGCCATGCAGAAGTAACTCAGATTGTATATGACCGGTCAAAAACCAACTTAGATGAAATATTTAAGGTGTTTTTCAGCACACACGATCCTACAACAATTAACCGCCAGGGAAATGACAAAGGAACACAATACCGGTCTGTAATTTTTTATAAAGACAAGGAACAAAAAGACGCTGCCGAAAGTATTGTAAAGGATTTGAATGCTAAAGTATATGATGACAAAATAGTTACCCAGGTGGAACCACTGAAAGCCTTTTTTAAAGCCGAGGAGTACCAGCAAAACTATTACGCCAATAATAAATCGCTGCCTTATTGCCAAATTGTTGTAAGAGGAAAAGTAGAGAAGTTTGAAAAACTATTTAAAGACAGATTAAAAAAATAGCAGTTAAAGTCAATTCAGCATTGATATTATAATAAAGATGATCAAACATTCAGCTGATAAGAAAAGATTTGAATGGAAAACCGGTAGTGCCATTTCTTTTTTAGCATACTATGAAAGGAATGGCCACTATATTTTATGGCATAGTGAAGTGCCCCAGCATTTAAGGGGACAGGGCATTGGCAAGCAATTAGTGGAAGCCACTTTTGATTATTTAGTAAAACATAACATAAAAGCAACGGCTACCTGTAAATATATCCGGACGATAGCCATGAGAAATAGTAAATGGCAAAGCCATGTCTCGTTTTAAAGAATAAAAATGAAATTAGTAATCAACGATACATTTTATAAAGAATTACCTGCAGATCCCATACAGGAAAACTATGTAAGGCAAGTGCCAAATGCCTGTATGAGTTATGTAAAACCTACAGCCTGTAAAGACCCAACGATTATTCATACTTCTGATGAAATGATCGAAAACCTGGGCCTTCAAAAAGAAGATACACAAAGCCAGCAATTCCTGCATGTTTTTTCCGGAAATGAAATTTATCCTGACACAAGGCCTTATGCGATGTGCTATGGCGGTCACCAATTTGGCAACTGGGCCGGCCAACTGGGCGATGGCAGAGCTATCAATTTATTTGAAGTAAATCATAATAACAAGCAATGGGCTGTGCAGTTAAAGGGTGCAGGAAAAACACCTTATAGCCGCACAGCAGATGGCCTGGCAGTTTTGCGTTCGTCGGTCCGTGAATATTTATGCAGCGAAGGCATGTATCATTTAGGTGTGCCTACCACACGTGCACTCTCACTTGTACTTAGTGGTGATAAAGTTTTAAGAGATGTGTTGTATAATGGTAACCCTGCTTATGAAAAGGGCGCAATTGTTTGCAGAGCAGCTCCCTGTTTTATCCGCTTCGGAAATTTTCAAATTCTGGCAGCAAGGAAAGAATTGGATAATCTGAAAAAATTAGCAGACTATACCATTACTCATTTCTATCCCCATTTGGGAACAATCAATGAAACTGCTTACATCAATTTTATCAAAGAAGTGGCCGAAAGAACAATGCAAATGATTACAGACTGGGAGAGAGTAGGCTTTGTTCACGGAGTAATGAATACAGATAATATGAGCATTCTTGGTCTTACAATTGATTACGGTCCTTACGGCTGGCTGGAAGATTATAACCCGGGATGGACGCCTAATACCACCGATGCAGAAGAGGCCCGTTACGCTTTTGGCAAGCAAGGATATATTGCTTTGTGGAATATTTACCAGTTAGCCAATGCACTTGTGCCTTTAATAAAAGACACTAAAAGACTGGAAGATGTATTGCAAAAAATACAGGATGATTATCATTCAGACCGGCAAAAAATGATGCTTACCAAATTGGGGCTTCATGAACACACAGAAAATGCGAAATCTGTTATCGCAGACCTGGAGCAACTCCTGTACAACAGCGAAATGGATATGACTTTATTTTTTAGAAATCTGTCTTTGTTTGATGGCATTGTTTCAGCGAAATATATTTCAGCTTTAGAAGAACTTAGTTATTCGCAAACGTTCGGCACCTATAGAAAAAACTGGACAGCCTGGTTTACTACTTACGCCCATTCACTCAGTAAGCACCAGATAGAAAATAAAATGGAACAGATGAATAGGGTAAACCCCAAATATGTTTTAAGAAACTATATGGCTCAATCAGCTATAGACGCAGCCGACGAAGGTGACTATTCTGTTATAGATGAACTTTATTTATTACTAAAAAATCCGTACAGCGAGCAGCCCGATAAACAAAGATGGTTTGCTAAAAGACCCGATTGGGCAAAAAATAAAATTGGCAGCTCACAATTAAGCTGCAGCTCCTAAAAATAGTGATATGAATAACTGGAAGCCAATTACACAAGAATCAGATGTACAGCACATCATTGAAAAGTCTTTAACAAAGCCTCAAATAATTTATAAGCATAGCGTAACCTGTGGGATCAGCGCACACGCAGAAGATAAGTTGATCAATGGCGCACATTTATTAACCGGGAGTGCCGATTTCAATTATCTGGATTTATTACGTTTTCGCAGTGTTTCCAATTTAATAGCACAGGAACTGAGCGTTACTCACCTGTCGCCACAAATCATTGTATTAAAGGATAAGAAAGTTGTGTATACCGCCTCCCATCATGCAATACAGACTGAAGCTATAGCAAAGTATTTAAAGTAAGACATGACGGAAAAAGATGCATTGAAGAATTTAATTATTGCCGACAAAAAAAAGATATATAATGAAACTACAAGCAATCACATTATCAGACGCAGTCAATGAGTTAAAGGAAAAAGGATATGAAGATGATTTTAAAATAAAAGACAATCATATTATTTCTACTAAATCCGGAAAAGTATTAAACGTGCAGGATTTCGAAACCGAACATGGTTTTCAGTTTGAAACAGAAGAAAACGCTGTTGATTCTCAATATCTTTTTACAATAATTGAAAGAGCTACCGGCAATAAAGGGTTATTAATTGATTTGATGGGAATGGAAGTGTCTGGTGACAGACCAGTTAATAAAAAACTCCAGGTTCCTATGGATATTTATGTAGCGACAGCAGAACCTGTTTATAAATATGGAGTGAGAAAAGTATTAAAAATGGAATTTAATCTCGAACCGGCGCGATATGAATTAAGAGAGGATTTTCCGGATTTCCCTTCCTGCCCTTTTGATAGTCATTTTACCATTCTGGGCTTTGATAAAAAAAACCAGGAATATGTCTGGCTGGTTACCAGTATTCTTCGTGACAAAAGACTTAAAAAAATAAGTTACCAGCCTTAACAGTGATTTTTTTTAAGATGGTTCAAGCATTAACAGGATACTATGGTAAACGAAGTAATTATATTGGGTACTCTGCACAGCGGGCATTTAAGGCAAAAAGAATATAGTCTTAAAGTGCTGAAAGAAATAATCACAACGATCAAACCGGATATTGTTTTAGCAGAAATTCCGCCGGACAGGTTTTATATAGCGCAAGGTGAATGGAAAAAGAATAAAAAGATCAGGGAAAAAAGAGTCATGCAGTTTCCGGAATATACTGACGTGATATTCCCACTTTCTGACAAACTACATTTTGAGATCATTCCTGTCTCAGCCTGGACAGAGCAAATGGCTGAAACCCGTGAACAGAAATTATATGAAATAAGCAATGATCCGGATCGCCAGGATGATTGGGAAACGTATTTACTGGCAAAAGAAAAAAGCGCAGACGCTATAGAATCAAAAGGCAATGGTGCTGACCCGCTATGGATAAATTCAACGGAATATGATGATCTGCTGGAAATAGAACTAAAAGTCTATAACCAGCTATTTAATGATGAACTCGGAACTGGTGGCTGGGAAAACATCAATAAAGCCCATTATTCCCTTATAAAAAAAGCGCTGGACCGATTTGAAGGCAAAAGTAAAAAGATACTCATAACATTTGGAGCCGGGCATAAAGGGTGGCTGAGAAAGGCATTGAGCAAGAAGAAAACTATTAAACTTATTGATTTAGCAGAAGCGATATAAAAAAGTAAGCAGGGAACCGTTGGGTTAAGGTGAGAGAAAAATATTTCCAATGCCATTAAAAAATATCTGTTGAAATTAACTGACAGCGAAATTATCTGGATTATTGAAAATCCCAAAAATGCCGGATCTGTTTCTAAAAGCGAAGCAGATAAGGAATTGGAATCACGAAG
Organism: uncultured Chitinophaga sp.; assembly: GCA_964641575.1. GTDB lineage: Bacteria > Bacteroidota > Bacteroidia > Chitinophagales > Chitinophagaceae > JJ008. The sequence goes on from CAZXMP010000001.1 coordinate 16,814, forward strand.
TATTGCTTTTGAAAAAATAAAGTTATGTGCTGTTACAGTTACTGAAAAGATAGCCTATCAGCGGATTCTGGAAGCAGGAGGAAAAAACAATAAGATAATTCAACATACCAGTCATTTCTTAAGTGAAGCGGAAGTATGGCAGATCTATATTATTCAATTGGAAAAGTATGGGAAGTATATTAAAACCTTCATTATACCATTCTTCATTTGAATTGGTTACAGCTTTTTAAAAATGTAATCCAATTGATTACCTAAACAACTAAACGAATTTTTATTATGGCAAAGGCAATTTGGAACAACCAGGTCATTGCAGAAAGTAATGCGACGGTACTGGTGGAAGGAAACCATTATTTCCCCCCAACCAGTATCAGAAAAGATTTTCTTGTCAATTCTGCATTACACTCTGTCTGTCCTTTTAAGGGTAATGCAAGTTATTACACGCTTGTTGTAGATAAGAAAGAAAACCCGGACGCCGCCTGGTATTACACAAAACCTAATCCCGGCTATGAAAAAATTACGGACTACGTCGCCTTTTGGAAGGGAGTGGAAATAACTGACTAATGGGAAAGACAGCATATAATACAGAAAGTGAGTGCTCCTTTATGAAATTATTCTTCAGGAATAAATTAATATTTTTCAGTGCTTTATTCAGTGCACTTATTTTTTTGTCGGGCATTCTATTTCCTAAAAGTTTAATCGGAAGTTTAAACTCCATAAACAAATCTATACTTTCCATTTTCAGCAATTATTATTTAGTGGTTGGTTTATTGATTGTGGTGGTTGCCCTTGTTATTTTATTCCTGCCTGTTTCGAAACGAAAATTAGGAGACAGTAAGCCCGAGTATTCTTATTATAGCTGGATAGCCTTACTATACAGTACAGGCATGGGTTCCGGCTTATTACTACGGGCCGTTCAAGAGCCTGTTTATTATTTGCATAATCCTCCGGTATCTACGGCAAACCCACAGGTGCTTTCGATGCAATACACTTTTTTTCATTGGGGCTTTACGCCCTGGGCCATGTATAGTTTATTTGGTTTGATAGTGGCTTATAATTTATACAATCAAAAGGCAAAAAATATCTTACAAGCCATCGTTCCTTCGCAAAATTCTGTTATAAAATTCAGTGCTACTTTATTTATCATCCTTATTACCATTACTGGTGTTATAGCATCGCTGGGACTGGGCACAGCACAATTTGTGGGGGGAATAAATCAATATTTTGATCTGCATTTAGGCACTGGTTACCTGGTGGGTACCGTATTTACTATCGGGTTGGTTGCGACACTCTCGGCACTTACAGGTATTCAAAAACTAATAAAATATTTGGCCGATTTTGATGTGACTGTTTCCATTCTTTTAATGGTTTTTATAGGCTTGTTTTTACATTTTTCAAATTATTTCTCTACTACCTTTTCAGCGTTCGGTAACTATATCATTCATTTTTTCGAAATGAGTTTATCTGCCGGAAGTTTTAAAACCAGCGAAAGCTTTACCAAAGAGTGGACTGTTTTCTACTGGGCGTTCTGGCTGGCCTGGGTACCGTTCACTGGTATCTTTATCGCACGTATTTCAAGAGGCAGGTCGGTAAGAGAATTTATTATTGCAACCATTCTAATTCCTACGCTGGCTACCATTGTATGGTTTTCTGTTTTTGCAAATAATGCATTTGAAATCGTAGCTGCCGGAAGCCCTTCGCAGTTTGACAATGTATTTACTTCACTCTTTGTTTTTTTAAAGCATTATCCACTGAGCCAGGTTACAGTTGTTGTTGCGGCCATCCTGGTACTCATTGCTATTATCAATTCAGTAGACTCTGCCATATTTGTTTTGGGAATGTGCAGCGATAGCGGCAACGAGCATCCAACAAAAAATCACAAATTAATATGGGGCTTTATCATCACGGCCACCGCCATCGGACTTACCACACTGGGTACAAGCGATATTTTAAATGCAGTGAGTAATTTATTAATTATTATGGCATTGCCATTCAGCCTGTTTTATTTGTACCAGATCGGCTCTTTCATTATTAAGCTATTAAAGGACAAATGAATCAACAATTTTTACAAGATGTTATTAAAGGATTATCTAAAGCGCGGCAAAAGACACTGTCATCAAAATATTTTTATGATGCCACAGGTGATGCCATTTTTGTCAAAATAATGGCTATGCCCGAGTATTATCTCACCAATGCAGAAATGGATATTTTCAAAAATAAAACCGATGAGCTCATTGAAGCGCTGGCAATCAAGAAGGGTCAGTATTATGAGTTTATAGAGTTTGGCCCTGGTGATGGTACAAAAAGTATTCATTTACTGAGTGCATTAACAGAACAAGGATATGATTTCGAATATCTTCCGGTAGATATCTCTGCTAATGCCCTGGAGGGCCTGGAAAAAATGTTGCATAGCAAATTGCCTGCTTTAAAAATAAATGCAAAACAGGGCGATTATTTTGTCACGTTAGAGCAATTGCGGCATAATACAAGGCCAAAAGTTGTAATGGTATTAGGCTCTAATATTGGCAACCTATCAGATAATAAGGCTGCGAAATTTATTTACCAGCTGGGTGCCAATTTAATGAAAAGTGATAAAATTATCCTGGGTGTAGATTTAATAAAGGCAAAAGAAATTGTATTGCCTGCCTATAGTGATGCACAGGGTATTACGGCTGCCTTCAATTTAAATTTACTGGACAGAATAAACAAAGAGCTAGATGGCAATTTTGACAGGAATCAATTTGAACATTTTGCTGAGTATGATGTGGATAAGGGCATTGCGAAAAGTTTCCTGCGAAGTAAAGTTAAGCATGAAATTATAGTTGCGAATCACCGGTTCCATTTTGAAAAAGGCGAAACAATACAAACCGAAATTTCCAGAAAGTATAATGATCAGATTATTAAAAATATTTTAAGTGAGACAGATATTACCTGTGAGTATAAGATAATGGACAATCAAGGTTTATTTGCAGATTATATTTTAATGAAACATTGAGGAACAATTGAACATTACTAAAATTTCAACATGCTGCAACAAATGTTAAACAGATTTATCCGAACCAGAAGATATTCTGAAGAACTTACGAGGCCACTTTTGATTGAAGATTATTCTGTACAACCAAGTGAATTTGTTTCGCCACCTAAATGGCATCTGGCTCATGTAACCTGGTTTTGGGAGGAATTTATTCTGACAAAATACGCCAACAATTACAAGGTTTATGATGAAGACTTTTCCTTTTTATTTAACAGCTATTATAACAATGCAGGTAAAAGAGTGTTACGGCCGGTAAGGGGATTGATGACAAGGCCTTCCGTGCAGGAAATTTACCAGTACAGAAACTATGTGACCGATGCGATGATTCATTTTTTTGCAACGGATCCGAATGAAGAAGTTTTACACCTGATAAATGTAGGTATCAATCACGAAGAACAGCACCAGGAGTTATTTGTTTATGATATAAAATACATTTTGGGGAACCAGCCAACTTTTCCAATGTATGGCGGCAATTTGTTTATGCCAACAAGGGAACCAGTGCCGAATGAATTTATCACCATAGATGGCGGCGTTTACGAAATTGGCCATAGTGGCAGTGATTTTTGTTTTGACAACGAATTGGGACGGCATAAAGTATATATCGATGATTTTGAAATTTCCACCAACTTAATTACCAATGCAGCATTTATAGAATTTATGAATGCCGGTGGTTATACCAATTTTAATTACTGGCACGATGAAGGCTGGCAATGGGTAAATAATAATAAAGTAAATGCGCCATTGTACTGGTACCTGATAGAAGGTGAATGGCATACTTATACTTTAGACGGTTTGCAAAAAATAAATTTGCAGGAGCCCGTCATTCATATAAGTTATTTCGAGGCCTGGGCCTATGCTGAATGGAAAAAAATGCGGTTGCCCACAGAAGCCGAGTGGGAAGTTGCCGCTGATAAATTGAAGTGGGGCCAGGTGTGGGAATGGACCAACTCAGCGTACCTCGCCTATCCGGGATTCAGCAAAGCACCGGGCGCCTTAGGTGAATACAATGGAAAATTTATGATAAACACCATGGTACTTCGTGGTGGCTCTGTAGCCACACCCGACGGACATAGCCGAAAAACCTATCGTAACTTCTTTCATCCAACTATGCGCTGGCAATATTGCGGAATAAGATTGGTAAAATAAACATTTCAACACTGTATGAAACAAATGGATTTAAAAATAGTCAACAGGGCTGGCGAAAACCTGGCCGCTCACCTGGTAACACCTGCTAATGGGCAAATACATAATATAGCCATATTTGCGCATTGCTTTACCTGTTCGTCGAGTTTGCACGTTGTAAAGAACATTTCAAATGAACTGACTGAAAAAGGTATCAGTGTACTCAATTTTGATTTTACAGGATTGGGGCATAGTGAAGGCGATTTCTCTGCAACCAATTTTTCCAGCAATATTTCAGACCTGGAGGATATCAATCGTTTTCTAACCGAAAATTATACAGCGCCCGCTCTACTCATTGGCCATTCGCTGGGTGGAGCTGCGGCTATTATCGCTGCCTCGAAATTAGCAAATATTAAAGCTGTCGTTTCTATTGCGGCGCCCTCGTATGTGAAACATATTACCCGGCATTTTCAAAACCTTGAGGATGTAATTAATAAAAAGGGGCGTGCCCTGTTAAATATTGGCGGCCGGCCCTTTACTATCCGTAAACAATTTCTTGACGATTTGGAAAGTCATAATTTAGAAGAAGTAGTAAAAGAATTGCGCAAGCCGCTAATGATCATGCACTCCCCGCAGGATACTATTGTAGAAATTGATAATGCCGGCAGACTTTACAACAATGCTTTTCATCCAAAGAGTTTTATCAGTCTTGATGGTGCAGACCATTTAGTGAGCAATAAAAAAGATGCTGCATTTATTGCCGGCGTTATTGCCAGCTGGGTAAACCGATATGTACCGATCGCCGAAAATGGAACGAACCAAACAATGATGCTTAAAAATGTGGAAGGTGAGCAAGTGTTAGTCTATCACGAAACATCGGCGCCTTATACCAATCATATTTATACCAAAACACATCATATCCTGGGCGACGAGCCCATCGGGTTCGGGGGCAATGATTCAGGCTTATCACCGTATGAATTGCTTATTGCCGCTATAGGCTCCTGTACTACGCTTACCTTAAAACTTTATGCGAAGCGCAAGGAATGGGATTTGAAGGAGGTGTATGTATATCTCAGCTATGCCAAAAAACACGCTGAGGAAATTGAAAATCCTGAACCTGATGCCATGGGCAAACTTGATTTTATCCGTAAAAAATTGAAGCTGGTTGGAAATTTATCAGAAGAACAAATCAGTAAATTAAAAGAAATAGCTTCCAAATGCCCTGTACATAAAACAGTGGCAGGTAAAGTGTATTTTGAAACTGAATTGGTTAATTAGTTGTACCGGATTATTTAAAAAAAGTTATGCATAAAATAGAAATCAAAGCTGCTGACGGGCTTACCATTACTGCCAATCTGTATGAAAGCGGACATATTGAATCCCCTGTTCTTCTCCTTTGTCACCAGGCCGGGTATAGCCGGGGTGAATATGTTGAAACGGCTGATTATTTCTTCAAGCAAGGATTTACCTGCATAGTACCTGATCTGCGCAGTGGTGGCGAAGTAAATGGGATATTGAATGAAACGCATAAAGCAGCGGTGGCTGCTGGTAAACCTACCCAGTATACAGATGCATCCCAGGATATTGAGGCAACTATTGTTTATGCCACTAAAGAATATCCAGCAGCAAAGAAAATTCTTTTGGGAAGTTCTTATTCTGCTTCATTAGCGATCATCATGGGTGTAAAGTTTGCCGGTGTATTAAAAGCGATAATTTCTTTTTCACCAGGTGAATATTTTGAATCAGATAATAAATCTATCGCCGCCTGGGCAAAAAATTTACACTTGCCTGTATTTATTACTTCCGCCAAAGCTGAGGCGGAAAGCTGGGCGGGCATTTTTGATGCAATTCCTGCGGCTAATAAAACAGGGTTTAAACCAACCGGCACTGGAATACACGGCAGCCGGAATTTGTGGCTGAGTACAGCCAATCACGAAGAATACAGATCAGCTTTAGAAAAATTTATTCATAGTTTACAGCTATCCCCCAACACTAAATAAACATCATTACGTGATAACAAAAATAGGATTTGGTGGTAGTTGTCATTGGTGTACAGAAGCCATTTTCGCGTCAATAAACGGGGTAGAAAAAGCAGACCAGGGCTGGATAAGTTCTGCCGGTGAAAACGATAGTTTTTCAGAAGCGGTTATTGTTCATTTTGATACTACTATTATTCCCTTAAAGACATTAATTGAAATTCATTTACACACACATAGTTGTACTGCTGAGCATAGTATGCGAAAAAAATACAGAAGTGCCGTGTATTATTTTACAAGGCTGCAAGGCATTGAAGTAACCAGGAGTATTGAACAATTACATGCTGATTTTGAGGATAAGATAATAACCCAGGCGTTGCCTTTTGTTAATTTTAAATTGAATCAGGCTTCCTTTTTAGATTACTACTATTCCAATCCTGAAAAGCCATTTTGTGAGAATATCATTAATCCAAAACTTAAACTACTCTTAGCAAAATTTCCAAAGCAAACCAATCAAACCAAACTGTATCACCTAAAAGAAGCCGGCATTAAAAATCTTAAATAGAAATCTCATGTACTTTAATGCAAAAAATAATGAAAAGATTTTTATAGGCACCATCACACCGGAGATGGCCTATATGTTTACCGAAGATCTAAAAACTAATCTGTCTATCATCTGGAATACCGGTAAAAAAGCCAGTTTCAGCATCGATAAGCAAGAGATAATTGTCGAGAAAAACTGCGTAATATTTCTAACCGAATTTCACAAAATTAAAAGCAGCAAATTTGACAAACTCAATATCATTCAATTTAACAGGGACTTTCATTGTGTCGAAAACCACGACCAGGACATTGGCTGCAAAGGTTTGCTGTTCTTTGGCGCAGCCAGTATTCCTAAAATAAGTATTCAACAAAACGAAATTGCCAAATACTTAACAATATGGGATATGTTTATGATGGAACTGGAAGAGAAAGACGATTATACATTGGAAATGCTCCGCAGTTTGCTCAACAGGGTTTTAATACTATTTGTAAGAAATTATCATAGCGAAAACTTTGATAAGAAAACAAATGATGCAGATATCACGTTAATCAGGGAATATAATTTTTTAGTCGAAAAAAACTATAAACAGCTTACCCAGGTAAATGACTATGCCCGCCTATTGTACAAGTCGCCCAAAACATTGTCCAATACCTTTTCAAAACTTATTGAGAAAACACCTTTGCAAATTATTAATGAGCGGCGATTGCTGGAAGCCAAGCGCCAGTTGTTATATACCGACGAACCCATTAACCTTATAGCTGACGATTTATCTTTTACTGATGTGCAGGCATTCAGCCGGTTCTTTAAAAAATATACTCATACAACACCCTCAGCATTCAGAAAAAACTAGTGTCCGGAGCCAGCTATTTCCCGACAAGAATCGGGAATAATTGACAACTATTAGTGCTGTTTAACCAACCGAATTGGAGCCATCGCAGCTTAATTTTGTTTTGACCAAAAGAAAAGGAAATAAAGTATGTTAAGCTGGAATGATGTATTAAATTTTGGGGCGGGGGGAAACCCTTTACCTGACAAAAGGATTGAAAAGACCAATGAAGAATGGGAAAAAATATTGACTAAAGATCAGTATTATATAACCAGAGAACACGGAACTGAGGCAAGGTTTTCCGGAGCCTTGTGCGAAAGCCATGAACCTGGTAAGTACAAGTGTGCTTGTTGCGATACATTGTTATTTGATAGCGGCGAAAAATTTAACTCCGGTACCGGCTGGCCAAGTTTTACACAACCTGCAAAAGATAATGCCATCAAATACCTTACGGACAGATCGTGGGGAATGGTACGGGTAGAAGTTCAATGCAGTACTTGCGATGCGCATTTAGGGCATGTGTTTCCTGATGGGCCAGCGCCAGGCGGATTGCGGTATTGTATCAATTCGTTATCACTAGTAAAAGAAGATTAATTCAAAAAAAATAAAACCAAATGAATATTAAACATGCCTATTTAGCAGGAGGTTGCTTCTGGGGAATGGAAGATTTGTTCAGAAAAAGGCCCGGCGTTTTAGCTACTGAAGTGGGTTACCAGGGCGGCGAAAACGAAAACCCCACTTACCGAAACCACCCCGGTCACGCAGAAGGAATAGAAATCAGTTACGATGCTGACGTTACATCGTTCAGGGAATTGTTAGATTATTTCTATCGCATCCATAATCCTACAACCATTGACAGGCAGGGAAACGACAGGGGATCCAGTTACCGCTCTGCCATTTTTTATCAGAATGAAGAAGAAAAGACAATCGCCCGGGAAGTGATTGATATTGTCAATAAATCAAAAAAATGGGAAGGTGAAGTGGTTACGACATTAGAGCCTTTTGCACCTTTCTGGAAAGCGGAGCCTGAGCACCAGGATTATTTAGTAAAAAAACCAAATGGTTATACCTGTCATTTTGAAAGGTTTAAAGAAAGCTTTTTATAATCGTAAAGATTAATAATAGTTTTTCGGATAAGGCTTCTGCTGCATTGCAAGTTTATATTGTGAGCAGCTAAGGCTTTTATCTTTTACAGCTACCGGGGAAGTATGTACAAATAGTAGTGTGCTTTGGCCTACTATACTACCTGAGCGCAACAGTAACTTTGTATTACATAAAAAAAAGGAGCCTATAATGAATACACAATCAGCAACATTCGGTGGTGGATGTTTTTGGGGAGTAGAAGAAAACTTACAACGCATTCCGGGGGTTATTGATGCCATATCCGGTTATGCCGGGGGGAATACAGAGAATCCCACTTACAAATCGGTTTGTTCAGGACTGACTGCCCATGCGGAAGTGGTACAAGTAGAATTTGATGCTGATAAGATCAGCTACGATGAGTTGTTGAGGAAGTTTATGAAAATGTATGATTACTCCCGCAGGAATTACGATAATCTCAATAGAAAATCGCAGTACCGAACTATTGTTTTGTATCATAATGGCGACCAAAAAGAAATAGCCGAGAAAGTATTTGCCGAAATTGCCCAAACCAATAACAGGGAAGTATTAACTGAATTAAGTGCATTAGTGGTATTTACCAAAGCCGAAGATTACCACCAGGATTACAACGGCTATGGAAGAGTACAAGAGCCAACAGAAATAGAAAGACCTTAGATAAAAATGAAAGAACGCCCATAAATTCAAAGGAGCCGCAAATGGAAGTCAGCACGAAGCCCGGAAGCCAGCCAATAGAATTAGGAAAAGTAAAATGGTTAAGAAATTACAATACGGCATTAGCCGAAAGTAAAGTTCAGGATAAACCAGTTTTGCTTTTTTTCCAGGAAATTCCCGGCTGTTCTACCTGTGTTAATTTTGGAAGGGACGTGCTGAGCCATCCCCTGATGGCAGAGTTTATTGAGAATGAATTCATTCCCCTGGCCATTTTTAATAACCTACCGGGACGTGACAGTGAAATACTCGATTTATATAATGAGCCTTCCTGGAATAATCCGGTCGCTCACTTTATCAACGACAAAGGACAGGATATCATCCCGAAACTCGCCAATAATTACCAGCCATTAAGTATGTACAACAAAATGGTGCAAGTACTGAAGCGATCAGGGAAGCCCATACCAGGCTATGCCGTTCTATTAGGCGAAGACTTAAAAATGGAATATGGTCATTTGAAATCCACTATTTACGAAACTCCTTGTTTCTGGTCCGGTGAAACCTCCATGGCCTTACACCCTGCGGTTAAATACACCGAAGCAGGGTGGGTCGATAACTCGGAAGTGGTGAAGATTTTTTTTGACGATTCCCAGGTTTCTTTGACTGAACTGAACAGCTATGCAACCAATGAAGGTTTCTTTGTAATGGCCGATCACCGGGGTTACAAAACAGACGAAAGGCCACAATACTATTTATCAAAATCATCCTTTGCCTATTTACCGTTGAGCAAAGCACAGCGTGCACAAATCAACGTTGCTCTTCCGTACAGCAAACAGCCAGCAAATTACTTAAGTCCAAAGCAAACAGCCCTGTACCAGGATGTTTTAAAAGGTGCTGGCATCAATGACAAAAACAGTAATTACAAAGAAGAAATACATAACAGCTGGAAGTGGAATTGACAGATCAATAATATTTAATCACAAAAAAGATGGGCAAGATTAATAAAGAAATCTGGTTAGCATCGGGCCTCAGAACTCCTTTTGTAAAAGAAAACAAAGCGTTCAAAGATGTTACGGCGATAGATTTGTCATCAGCGGTAGTAAACAGCATGACGCAAAAAGAACCCGTAAGACCCGATTACCTGGCCTGGGGAACGGTTGTTCCAAATCTTGCCTACAGCAATATTGCAAGAGACATAGTTTTAGAATCTGCATTAGCTGACGAAACCATTGCTTTTTCAACGACGATGGCATGTGCCAGCAGCATATTGTCCACTATTCAACTTGCATCGATGCTAACAGAGGATGAGACGGCTATTTCTGGCGGCGTGGAGAGTTTTTCCAACGTACAAATCGGACTGTCCAATGAAACTTCCAAATGGATTAAAAAGTTTCCTACACTCAAAGGCGCAATTAACAAAATCAAATGGGCGCGAAAAATATTCAAATTCAAGTTCTATATTCCACGCGGGGTTAACAGGGTTACCGGAAAGAGTATGGGTCAGCATGCCGAAATTACTGCACAGCGCCTCGGCATTTCCCGTAAAGACCAGGATGAATTAGCACTGGTCAGTCACCAGAATTATTTCAAAGCCAAAAATGAAGGATTTTACGATGATTTGATTTTCCCTGCATTTAATGTAGCCGAAGATTTAATTCCGAGAAAAAATACTTCACTGGAAAAACTTTCGACGCTTAAACCAGCTTTCGACCGGGAACCCGGCAAAGGAACAATAACAGCCGGTAATTCAAGTTTGTTTACTGATGGCGCTGCAGGAGTCTGGGTGGCGGGGAAAAACAGAATCAAAGATTTTACTACTCCTTACAAAGCAAAATTGACCGATTGGGAAATGGCGGCAGTCAATATTGAAGAAGAGGGTATCCTGATGTCGCCCACATTTGCCATTACCAGATTACTGGAGAGAAACAATCTCAGCTATAACGACATTGATATCTGGGAAATTCACGAAGCTTTTGCGGCCCAGGTACTTTCTACGATCCATAATCTTGAAAGTCCTGCCCACTTACAGAAAATGGGTATACAATCGAACCCGGGAAAATTCCCGATGGAGAAACTTAACTTAAAAGGCAGCAGTATATCAATTGGTCATCCGTTTGGTGCTACCGGTGCCAGAATAATCAGCCAGACATTAAAACAATTACATTTTGCCGGCAAAAATAAAAAAGCACTCATCAGTGTCTGCGCCGATGGCGGTTTAGGAGCTGTACTGTTAATCGAAACATGATTCATCTAATTTTCTATTATTTACTACGCATACAATATAACGGTGAAGTCTATTTTTTTGAATTGTAACTATGACCTATAAAGACCAGCAACTTAAAATCTACAATTCCCTTTCCAATGAAAAGGAAATTTTTATTCCCCTGCACGAAGGGCATGTGGGCATGTATGTCTGCGGCCCAACAGTGTACAGCAAAGTACACCTGGGGAACGTCAGGACTTTTATGTCTTTTGATATGATCTACCGTTACCTGCTTCACCTGGGCTACAAGGTGCGGTACGTAAGAAATATCACTGATGTAGGACATTTAGTTGACGATCTGGATGAGGGAGAAGACAAGATAGCAAAGAGGGCGCGCCTGGAGCAGCTTGAACCGATGGAAATTGTTCATCGTTACACTGTCGATTTCCACGATATACTAAGACAATTTAATTTGCTGCCCCCTAGTATCGAACCAACTGCGACCGGCCATATCATTGAGCAGATAAATGTCATCCGGCGAATTATTGATAAAGGCTACGCTTATGAATCAAACGGGTCAGTTTACTTTGACGTAGCAAAGTATAACCAGGATTATGAGTATGGTGTGCTCAGTCACCGTCAACTGGAAGATATGGCCGGCAATTCACGCAAGCTTGACGGACAGTCTGACAAACGCAATGAGCAGGATTTCGCTATGTGGAAACGCGCAGAGCCTGAACATATAATGCGCTGGCCATCCCCCTGGAGTGATGGCTTTCCGGGCTGGCATACCGAGTGCACCACGATGAGCACTAAATATCTCGGCTCCAGATTCGACCTGCATGGCGGAGGTATGGACCTTAAGTTCCCCCATCATGAGTGTGAAATCGCCCAGGGTAAAGCCTCCACGGGCCATGCCCCGGTCAACTACTGGCTGCACGCCAACCTGCTAACCCTCAACGGGAAAAAAATGGCGAAATCCAGTGGGAATAATATTTTGCCGGGTGAAATACTAAGCGGAGAAAGTCCATTGCTCAGTAAAGCCTATTCTGCGTCGGTTACCCGGTTTTTGATGATGCAGACACATTACCGCAGCATCATGGACTTTTCAGACGAAGCGATCCTTGCCGCTGAGAAAGGTTATAACCGCCTGATGAAGTCAGTTGAAACCCTGCAAAGTCTGGCCGCGGGCGGGGTATCCACACTCGATATACCCGCATGGAGAGACATTTGCTATGCCGCGATGAACGATGATTTTAATACGCCCATCCTGATTTCACAGCTTTTTGAGGGCGTCAATTTTATCAACCAACTCAGGGATAAAGCGGCTTCATTGACAGTGGCTGACTTAGCTCTTTTCAACAGCGTGCTGTCTGCCTTTGTATATGATGTACTTGGACTTGGTATAAAATCTGAAGTGCATGATGGTCATACCGAAAAACTGGAAGGAACCATTAACCTGCTGGTAACTATGCGCAATGCTGCAAGGGCCAGCCGCAACTACGTAGTATCAGATCAGATACGCGACGGGTTGGCAAAGCTGGGCATCCGGTTAAATGACGTAAAAGAAGGAACAACATTCAACTATTGAGAGCGTACTGAAGGCCATGGCCGACGCGATCAGTAATGACCAGCCTGTTTTGCTTCATTTTTTCGTAAATTCAGAAGCGGTTATAAAATATGAAAATAGTTGTAAGGTGCTTACGGGGAAACCGACTAAAGTCTAAAAGGTTTGAAAAAGATAAAAGCGGGTCTCTGGAAATAAAAGAATTCTTTATTCCTTACCTGTTGACAGCATCTTACATATGGCTATTATTTTTTTTGACTTAAAAAAATAAAACAGACGATTATGCCTGGCAGGACCCCAGCAACAGCATTTACACATACAGGACCGAACTTTTGGGTGGGTAATTACGGGGATTATCTTTATAGCTATGCCGGTACACGCATAGATGATGATGAACTTGCGAGGGATCTGGTGCAGGAAACTTTCCTGGCAGCATTGAAAGGCTGGGAAAAGTTCGACCAGCGCAGTTCTGAAAAAACCTGGCTTACTGCCATTTTAAAAAACAAGCTATACGATGCTTACCGCAAAAAGTCAACTAATTTACAAAAACACACGATATCAACAGATGGTTCTGACAGCGACGATTTTTTTGAAGAAAGCGGGCATTGGAAAGAGGGTCGTTATCCGGCAGCAATTGGCATAGAAGATGCCGCATTGGAAAGTAAAGAATTTGATGGCATATTAAGATCCTGCATGCACAAACTTCCACCCTTGTGGAAATCAGTATTTACGATGAAACATATTGATGACGAATCAACCGAAACTATTTGTGACCGCCTGGAGCTGTCCTCTTCCAATTTTTGGGTTATCAGTCACCGGGCAAAAGTGAATTTGAGAGACTGTCTTCAGCGGAACTGGATTTAGAGAAATAAAATTAATGGTTAATGGAAAATTTAAGTGAACAGGAAAAAGCTGAGATGCTTGACAACTGCCGAAAAGCTACTTTGTTGATTGAAAAACAACAAACCGATGGTATTACGCCAAAAGAAAAGTCAGCATTGGAATATCACCTTACTATCTGTGAAATGTGTACCACTTTCCTGCAACAAAGCGGAATAATCAACCAGATGGTCAGGAAGCTATCAGATTCCGGGGAAAATGAACTGAAACTTGCGGAAGGATTTAAGGAACAACTTCAAAAACAAATTGATGCAAAACTGAATCAGTCTTCAACCGAATGAATAGTAAACTCCAGTCAGTCATACACGCCTTTTCCGTGTTGCCGGTCGCCGGTTGTATAATCTCCACACTATGTCTGTAGCAGCAACGTTAGAAAAATGCGTCATCCATAGTCTGACAGCATTATCCGGACGGCCATTTTCCAAAAAAGATTTCCAGGTTAACCAGACCAGGCCGGAATTTGAGGGGGATTATACCATTGTTTTATTCACTTTAGTAAAGTCACTCCAATTATCCCCTGATATCCTTGGCACACAACTGGGCGATCACCTTATTGCCACTAACCCTGCTTTATTTACAAAGTACAATATCATAAAAGGTTTTTTAAATCTTACGATTGCCGATTCTTACTGGATGGAAGTCCTGGATAAAAATTATAATAATATCCGCTTTGGCCAGCATGTAAAGAATGGTAAAAAGGTAATGGTGGAATATTCTTCCCCCAATACCAACAAGCCTTTGCACCTCGGGCATTTGCGTAATAATTTTTTAGGCTGGAGTGTGGCAGAAATTTTTAAAGCAGCAGGGTACGAAGTCATAAAAAGCTGCGTTGTCAATGACAGGGGTATTCATATCTGTAAAAGTATGATCGCCTGGCAACTGTTTGCGGATGGAGCCACACCCCAAAGCACTCATACCAAAGGCGATCATTTTGTGGGAGATTATTATGTCCGGTTTAATGATGAGCATAAAGTACAAGTTGAAAAACTCAAAGCCGAAGGCTTAACCCAGGAAGCAGCGGAACATGAAGCGCCTATCATGAAAGCGGCACAGCAAATGCTCTCAGATTGGGAAGAAGGCCAGCAAGTTGTGCTGGAACTATGGGCAAGGATGAACAACTGGGTATACGACGGCTTTGACACTACTTACAAAAAGATTGGCAGCGACTTTGATACCACTTACTACGAGAGCAATACTTACCTGCTGGGTAAAAAAATTGTAGCTGCGGGTTTACAAAAGAATATTTTTTATACAGCCGCTGATAACAGCGTCTGGATAGATTTGACAGCTGATGGCCTGGATAAAAAAATTGTGCAGCGCAGGGATGGCACATCGGTTTATATGACACAGGATATCGGGCTGGCGCAGCAGAAATTTGAAGATTATACTACCGACCGCAGCATTTATGTAATTGGTGATGAGCAAAATTACCACATGAAAGTGCTGAAGTTAATTGCCGAAAAATTACAATTGCCCAACGCCGGAAGTATTTATCATTTAAGTTACGGTCTCGTAGAACTGCCCACTGGTAAAATGAAAAGCCGTGAAGGCACCGTGGTCGATGCCGACGATATTGTTGCGGAAATGGAACAAGTGGCGCAGGAAAAAACAGCAGAACTGGGTAAGGTCAAAGATTTTACTACAGAAGAACTGACAGCATTGAACCACACTATCGGGTTAGGAGCCCTAAAATTTTTCTTACTCAGAATTGATCCAAAAAAGAAAATGGTTTTTAACCCGGAAGAGAGCATCGACTTTCATGGTTTTACAGGGCCGTTCATTCAATTCAATTATGCGAGGATAAAATCTATTTTAAGAAAGTCATCCATCATACGCGAGGAATTGCCAGCAGACGTTAGTCTATCGCCTGATGTTTTTTTACCATTGGAGAAAGAGTTGATCGTGGCTCTCGAACAGTATCCAACTATTGTTCAACAGGCCTGCGATGAAATGAATCCTTCTGCGATTGCCATTTATGTATATTCTATTGCTAAATTATTCAGCTCATTTTATACCGTACATTCTATTGGCAATGCGGAGACCGCCGATAAAAAACAACTTCGTTTAAAACTGGCGGGCATGACGGCCAATGTGATAAAAAGCGGGATGCAGTTATTAGGCATTACGGTGCCGGAAAGAATGTGAAAATTAAACCTGCAATAATTGTAAGGAGGTTGCTCCTTTCCCGACTAAACTGATAAAGCCAAAATAATTATTTATGAAAGACGTAGTAAAATTGAAAATTTCTATGAGCGAAGCAATAGAAAAGGTATTAAACGAACAGATCAGGGTAGAGGCCCAGGCTTCATCCGTTTACCTGGCCATGTCTTCCTGGTGTGGCAGCCAGGGATATGATTTCAGCGCCGAGTTTTTCGCAAAACAGGCTGAAGAAGAGCGGTCGCATATGCTGAAGTTGTTCAACTATGTAAACGACCGGGGTGGCCGGGCCATATCCCCCCAGATCGAAAACATCCCTGTCAATTTTGACTCATTTCGCCGTTTATTTGAACAAACACTTGATATGGAGATGCACGTAACACAGTTGTTTAACAATATGGCTGATCAATGCATCACGCAAAAAGATTTTGTTACCTTTCATTTCATACAATGGTTCCTGACCGAACAGATCGGGGAAGAGTATGTAGCAAGGCGTATTCTTGAACTATTTGATGTTATAGGCGAACAAGGAACGGGCCGTTGGGAAATTGACAAGCGAATTCCGCAGGTTCGTTACGGATCGTAATTTCAAAATTATTCATACCAGACAAAGCTCATGAAGTTAAAAAACAAGTCAGAAAACAGCCTGGTTATCTGCTTTTTAATTCTCGGAACTCTTTTGACTATTATAGTACCCTTACTGCTACCGCTATTGCCATTGAAACACCTTCAGGGCTACGGTGATATCGCCGATGCATTTGGCGGTATTGCTAATCCAATAGGGCAAATTGTTGGGTTTGTAGTCCTTTACCTGGCTTTGCGGGCACAAATAAAAGCCAACTCGATTTTGCAACTGCAGGTAAACAATGAAAACAACAAAGAAATGCAGCGACGTGGTGTTAAACTTGTACATGAGCTTTACACTTTCCTGGAAAATAATATAAATACCTTCAGCTATGAATCCAAGTTTGAGAATGGTAAAGGGATGCAAGTCCTGCATGGCAGACGGGCTATCCGTTGTTTTATTGACGACATTGAAGAAATGAATATAGACCTGCACAATGCCGAACAGCTATTACAAAAAGATGGCGTGCGGGAAATATTAAGTATCCTGAGAATAGCAGAAAATACGCTGGACAGAATCAAGGATGCGGAAATCGATGAGACTGATAAATTATTTTATATAGATCTTATGAAGCATGAACTCACGTTCAGTATATTTCCTTATACAGAACTGGACGAATCTGCCAATTTGAAATTAGCGGTTTGCGAAGAGTGCCACGAACCTCACGGCAATTATCCTCCTTTGATTTTTGATAAATTACAGCAGTTGAAGCGACATTTTCATACACTGTGATTGTTATGAAACGATGTTCATCCGGATTATAGCTTTTCACAGCAGCTTACAGGGTTTACCCGACCAATTCATTTAGATAAAAAAACTTCTGCAATCTTGTAAGGAATTCTGAGTAAATCATACTAAGCTAACAGGGATGTGAATCGAAGTTAAAAATTAGGAAAAATAGCCAACACATCGGGTAAAAGTGGTAAGAGATGGAACTAGCTGCAAACTAAGTTTGCAGCATACTATTAATAATTCCAATATTTTTCAAAGCTTATTTCAACGAAATACGTCAACAATAATTCAGTAACAAAAAGCCAGAGTTCTATTATGAAAATAATTACCAACAACACAGAATATGATCAAATTATTGCCGGTGAAAAGCCGGTCGTCCTTAAATTTTATGCAGACTGGTGTGCAACATGCAAAGCCCTGTTACCTGTTTTAGAAGCAGCAGGCAACGACTACGCAGCCGATATTGTTGTTGCAAAGATTAACGTGGAAGCAAATCCTGATCTGGCAGCAAAGTACAGCGTTAAAAGTATTCCCGCTGTATTCCTGATAAAGAATGGCAAGGTAGTGGACCAATTTACCGGTGTTAAAAACAAAACTGACATACATAAGAGGATTGATCAGTTGATTTCCGCGAATACCGAAAATGCTGACCAGAAATTGTAAGGTTCCAATAATTTTTGCGACTCATAAAGAAATGGCTGTCAGCATTAAAAAAGTGACAGCCATTAACATTACCAGTAATAAATTACAATGGACAAAGTAACCGCAGTTTTATACCAACAGCATCCTGAACGATACGTTCTGGTGCCCGGTCATCAGGAAGGCGCCCCCACTTGTTCTTACGGCAATGTGCAACAGTGGGTCGGGTACGATAAAGCGGAGCAAAAGTTTATCCGGTTCACCAAATCAGTTTTCAAGCAGCTTGTTCAACAGAAAGAAAATGAAACAAAATAGGAGCATGAACATCGCCAGAATTGTATTGGCCAGCCTGTACGGAATATTGTCCATTACAAGCCTCCTCAATAATCAGGGTACCCAACTTTTGCCAGAAAAAGAAACTGTCACCCAACATATACACCCTACCGATAGTACGGGCGTCGTCCCTTTACACACGGCTGCCATAAAATAAAAAATACTATTCACACTACATAAAATTAAAATTATGCTTAACTGGAACAATGTAATCGCTTTAGCCACTAGTGGCAATCCCGCACCTGAAAGAAGGGTGGAAAAAACTGATGAAGAATGGAAAGCACAACTGACTGCCGAGCAATTCTATGTCACGCGTAAACATGGTACGGAAGCCTCTTTCAGTCACGACCTGTGCAGAAGCTATGACGCGGGACTTTATTCCTGTGTTTGCTGCAACACGCTGCTCTTTGATTCCACTGAAAAATTTGAATCCGGGACAGGGTGGCCAAGTTTTAAACAACCTGTCCGGGAAAACAGCGTGAAGTATATCAAGGATAGCTCATTTGGTATGACCCGTATTGAAGCGCAGTGTAATGTGTGTGACGCGCACCTGGGTCACGTATTTCCCGACGGTCCTGAACCGAGTGGTCTGCGCTACTGCATGAACGGCGAGTCGCTGGTTAAAGAACTAAAAGAAGTACAGCCGTAATTCTATTTATAAACTAACGAGCATGAAAGCCATTATCCTGGTTCAACCCGGATCAACAGCAAACTTAGTGATGCGAGACGTTGAGATTCCGCAACCAGGCAATGACGAAGTGCTGGTGGAGGTAAAGTCAATCAGTATCAATCCTGTTGATGCGAAGACAAGACAAGGCCGAGGAGTATATAATTATGGGAATATAAACAAGCAAGGTGACCTTATCCCGGGCTGGGATATCTCCGGCACTGTCACAGTTACCAATTCCAAACGCTTTACTACCGGCGACGAGGTTTTTGGGATGGTTAATTTTCCTGGTGTGGGGAGTGCTTATGCAGAATATGTTGCTGCACCGGCTGCACACCTCGCATTGAAACCAGCAAGGATTTCCCACCAGGAAGCAGCCGCGGCCACGCTTGCTCCCCTGACTGCTTTACAGGTATTCAGAGAAGCAGGTGTAAAGGCAGGAGACCGGGTATTAATTCACGGAGCATCCGGAGGTGTCGGACATTATGCCGTACAACTGGCTAAAGAGATCGGCGCGTATGTAATCGGAACTTCTTCTGCTGCCAACAGGATTTTTGTATTTTCTCTTGGAGCGGATGAACATATCGATTATACCGCAGGTAATCTTTCCGATGCTACCCATGATATTGACTTTGTATTTGACAGCCTTGGCCCGGATAATATTATCAAATCCTTACCTGTTATCAAAAATGGCGGCAAGGTGATCAGCATCGTTACGCAGTTTAATGATGATCTGGCTTCGCAACTGGCGGCCAAAAATGTAACTGGTAAATTTCTGCTGGTTCAATCCAATGGAAAGGACATGGACTACCTGGCAAAGCTGCTGGCATCCGGAAAGCTCAAATCTCACGTATCAAAAAGCTTTACGCTGGACCAGATGGCTGATGCACATCAACAGATTGAGAGCGGGAAAACCAGAGGTAAGATCGTGGTAACTATTTAATCTACTGCTGGTGAAAAGGCCGGGATCACCAGCAGTGTTTCTTTACTCCCCGTATAGCTTTTTTTCAGAAAGATCCCGAACTGCTGACAATATGCTGACTGAACTCAACTATCAATTATAAAAAACTATCTCATGGACAAAACAGCACTAAAGAAATTTCTACTCAACAACGAATTTCACACTATTGAAAACACCGAAGAACGGTTGTCAGCATTCGTACAAGGTACCCTGTTAAACAGAGATGACGTTATTGATCAGGACGACCAATCACATCACAGGCAGGAAGAAAGCGTAAGAAATAAATTGCACGATCAGGTACATACCCACCACCACCACCTGGCAGAAATTGAAGCCTTAAGTTTTGCCAGTTCTGATGTCGTGGAACCGGGAGCAGTGATAAAAGTAAAAGATAGCTATATGGTTGTTGCCACTGCCGATGGTAATTTTACATTTGATGGAAAAGACTTCATCAGTATTTCTACCAAAGCGCCACTCTACCAATGTATGAGGGGAAAGAAAAAAGGCGATATATGCAGCTTTAATAACTACGATTTTAAAATAGAAGAAGTATACTAGATCGCTGAGATTGTTGCTATCATTGTAAACATGCATGTACGTACCGGTTTGAAAATGGTAAAAGGTTCAACATCCTATTCAGCATAAAAGAAGGAGATGAATAATATAGGTTTAGGAACAGCAGCCATAGGTCGTCCTATCTACATCAATATCCGGCATGAAAAACCGGGAGCGGATGTATCCCTGCCGGTGTTCAAAAAAAATGGTATCAGCATACTGGATGCTGCTTATGATCAAGGTGTCCGTTTTTTCGATGCTTCACCCGGTTATGGTTTGGCTGAATCGCTATTAATAGAATGGCTGCAAGAAAAGAATGATCCGGATATTACTATCGCTACAAAATGGGGACTTAGTTATGCAGCCAATTTTGATATGCATGCGACCGTGCATGAGATAAAGGAACATTCGCTCGAAAAGCTGAATGCACAATGGGAGTTTTCAAAAAAACTGCTACCTAATTTAAAGATATACCAGGTGCATTCAGCAACTTTTGCAACAGGCGTGCTTGAAAACAAAGCCATCTTGCATCGGTTACATGAATTAAAGAAAGAATACAATATTATTATCGGACTTACCAGCACCGGAGCAGACCAGATGGAGGTTGTGAAAAAGGCTGCAGATACAGTAATAGAGAATGAACCATTATTTGGTTCCTTTCAATGTACTTTCAATATTATGGAACAGTCTGTTTCGGCATTGAAAGCAATATTCGCCGCTACCAACCGACAGTTAATAATCAAGGAATCATTAGCAAACGGGCGTTTGATACCCAGCCCGTCTTCCAGAGAACATGACGGGCTGTACAGGTATATAACACAACTGGCTGATAAGTATCGTGTTGGAACTGATGCCATCGCCATCCGGTTTTGCCTGGATAGTTTTCCTGAAGCAGTCACTTTGAGCGGCGCCAGCAGTATTAATCAAGTTCAGTCTAACCTGGCCGCCAACAACTTTATTCTGGAAAGAGAAGAGATGGAATTATTGAAGAGTTATAAAATTGACCCGGCGATGTATTGGGATGAACGAAAACAATTGTCCTGGCAATAGCCATTTTCTCTCCATTTCCGTTTTACCATTTTCGCCGAACTATTCATCAGGGAATAAATTTTTGTAAGGTTTTCATGATTGCCCCGACTACATACATAGCAGCGGAGGATTTATCCAACGTGGCAGTTTTCGGATAATGCATCAATATCTTAAATGCAGGAAAAATGGAACATGTAACCGATATTACAACAAGGGGAAACGAAAGGCTGCAGGCACTGGTGCAACTTGCCTACGACATTACACATAAAGCAGGGGAACTCAACCCGGAAAGTAAAGCAGCATTTTACAAACAGGGATATACTGACGAGAACCTGGTGGACTTACTCCTTCAAATAAGCAATGCTACGGCAGATGAACCCGCTGCACCAACTGACTATAATCCCTTTCGATTTTTCGCCGGCATCTATAAACGTATTCAAGGTCATTTCCGAAAAAAGTCTGTCCATGATTAACCAAGACGGGCATAATTGCAACATGCAATAACAACCAAACACAAATAAATAATAAAATGAAAAGAGTTGCCATTAACGGTTTTGGTCGCATAGGACGATCAGCATTAAAAGCGATTTGCGAGACTAATGATCTTGAGGTGGTTGGCATAAATGATTTAATGGACATCGAGAACGCTGTATATCTTCTTACCTATGACAGTAACTATGGAAAATATGCAAAGAATGTCCGCTTTGAAGGTGATACCATTTTTGCAGGTGAGAAAGCAATCAGCTATTCAAGTGTACGTGATATTGCAGGTCTGCCATGGAAAGATCTCGATGTTGACGTGGTTATCGAAAGCACCGGCATATTTACCAGCCAGCATGATGCAGAAAAACATATTTCAGCCGGTGCTAAAACGGTAGTCATATCCGGTCCCACTAAAGATACTCCGACTGTAGTACATGGCGTGAATACTGAAACAGGCAAGGTATCCATCTTCTCCTGTGCCAGTTGTACCACGAATAACATCAGTCCGATTATTGAAATTTTAGGCAGAAGACTTGGGATTAAAAAAGCGATTCTTAACACCATTCATGGTTATACAGCGTCGCAAGCCCTTGTGGATGCGCCGTCAAAAAAAGAGCCGAGAATGGGCAGGGCTGCCGGATTTAATATAGCACCCGCAGCCACGGGAGCTGCGGTAGCCACCACCAAAGTATTGCCTCAATACGCCGGAAAGTTTGACGGTATTGCCGTGAGAGTTCCTGTTCCTGTCGGTTCCATTTCCGATATTACTTTCATTGCAGAACGACCGACCAGTATTGAAGAAATCAATCAAATTCTGACCGAAGAATGTTTAACAAGCAGGTATGAAAAAGTCGTTACCGTAACAAGAGAACCCCTTGTTTCCACCGATATCACCGGCAGTACTTTCGCCGCAACAATAGATTTAGAGATGACAAGGGTTGTTGACGGAGACCTGGTGAAAATAATGGCCTGGTATGACAATGAGTGGGGATTTACCCATCAAATGATCAGGCAAATACAATCGTTGTTTGCGGTCAGCTAAACAAAATTCTAAACGCCGGCATGAAATCTTTTTTCTATGGAAATTTTAAATAATGAAATACAGCCCTGGCAGTTAGAAAGTCTGAATGACGAAAAAGTGCCAACACCTGCAGACTTTAAAGGAAAGCCTTTATTGATTTTATTTTTTTACCTCGGTTGTCCGGGCTGTACAGGAAGAGCTCTACCCTTCGCTAATAAAATGGTTTATGAACACGGGGATGCCATTAACGTACTCGGTATCCACAGTAATTTTGAAGGACCGGAATATAGTAATGATGAAATTACCGCATCATTAAAATCATTACATATCAAATTCCCTTTTTTTAAGGATGCCGGCTTCGCTACCACCTTCCATGATTACCAGGCTGCGGGAACACCCCATTGGATACTCGTGAACAAAGAAGGTACAGTCATCCGTTCCATATTTGGTTCGGATACCAACCGTGCATTACTATGGTTGGATTATGCCATTAATGAATTAATTTGCGATTAATTTCTATTCCAGAATGGAATTAATACCGCTGTCATAAGTTGGGAAAAATTGCCAAACCATCGGGCAAAAGCGGTAAGAGATTATAAGTAGTTGCACGCTAAGTTTGCTATCCAGTACAGAAAACGGAAATGAAAATCAGCGTGATAGCCAGTTTGAAAAAACACTTTGAAGGCTCAGCATCCATGACCAGTGCGTCTTGCCTATCCCATTTACATTACAAGTCTGACAACCAGGAATGAAAAATCCTGGCAACACGCTTTGCCTGCACAGGAAGTAAAGAAAATTCAATGCATTTGATTTTCCTGAACCCCCATACGAAAGGAACTTATAAAATATATTATCAACTGAATTTTACTTCGAAAAAGTAATGAGTATCATAGAAACAACTACATCAATAATTACAGCAACATGAAAACAACCCTTACACGTATTGTATCAAACCTGTCAAAACAGTTGACAAAAAGCAACCCTGTTCATTTCAGCTTTTTTCCCTGTATAACACTACTCCTCTTCCTTTTTTCTTCCTGCAATAAGGATAAAGCTCCTGCAGTTAATACTGACAATACAACCATTTGCAAAAACAGGCCAGGGAAGATCAGCTTCGGGAGAGATGCCAGTGAAATAAAATATAATACACAGGACCAGCCAGTAACCATCACCACTATTACCTATAATCCTGCTGTTCCTTCACAACCGCCTGTGACGAACGTCTATGCGATAGCCTATACTATCAACGGGAACACTGATAAGATAACAAAGTCAGTTAATAACCAGACAGCATTGTATTATCAAATGGAATACCATCCAAACGGACAATTATCAAAGCTATCCAGGTTCAATGCCCAGGGTATGTTAACTGCAACCACGCTGGCGCAGTATGATAACAGCAACCGGCTGAGTAAAATAATTACACAGGCAGCAGGCAGTTCATCAGACGTCATAAGTGATTATTACTATGCAAACGGTAGTTTAATAAAAAAATCAATTCAGCATCTTTATGACAGTGCATCACAGGAATTTTATACTGCCGATTATGCTTATACTTATTTTCCTGATAGGGACAACAAAATGAAATCTTATTTCGAAGGGCCTTCAGGTTTGCTTTTTATTTCTAACCTGGCAAACGAGTCATCCCTGCAATACCTTCCAGGCAAAGCCGAGTATCAATTGTTCTTTGCCCGGGAAACTGCTGCTGAAAAAAAGATGCTCAAAAACATTGAAATCATTGCACATCGTTATGGTGCCAGTGACACAACCCATATTGACTATTCGTATGACTATGCTGCTGATGGATTTCCAACTGTACAGAAAGGGACGTATACCAATATTACCAGACGTTATGTGGCTACGCCGTTTGGAGGTTCAGTGCTTCTTGTTACGCCCCGTACTAATTCTTTTGAAAGGACTATGAACTTTTATTGTAACTAAGACAAGCGGAAATGACTTTGCAGATGAACCGGCACAGTTATTCATCTATGCATTGTTTATTGAACATTTTTACTAAAAAATACATTGTAAGGAATTCTGCCGCAGACATACTAAGCTAATAAAGACGAAAATATTTAATAAATAAACTGACTTTATTATGCAAACAATCAGTAACAACACAGAATACGAAGAAATTATTGCCGGTGCCAAGCCT
Source organism: uncultured Chitinophaga sp. (assembly GCA_964641575.1). Lineage (GTDB taxonomy): Bacteria > Bacteroidota > Bacteroidia > Chitinophagales > Chitinophagaceae > JJ008. The sequence continues at coordinate 42,110 of CAZXMP010000001.1, forward strand.
GTCCTCCTTGACTTTTATGCAGACTGGTGCGGACCCTGCAAAGTGCTCTTACCTCTTTTAGAAGCTGCCGGCAACGACTATGCTGCAGACATTGTTGTGGCAAAGGTTAACGTAGATGTATACCCGGCGTTAGCAGAAAAGTTTGGTGTAACCGGCATTCCAAGTGTATTCCTGTTGAAGGATGGTAAAGTGGTGGATCAATTTACAGGTTTTCAATACAGGGCTGAAATAAATAAAAGGATTGATAAGCTGATTTCTGCAAACAATGCAACCCCTGCATTAACCATTCAGCATAGTCCGGGAAAAGGAACCGGCGATGAGAAAATCCGTTAAGCTATCTATTTTTTAGTTTTTTGTAAGGTTCACCCCGTTGCTGCTACTAAGCTCTATGGACATTGCAGCATTCTCCAATCAATGCAGATTAAATTAAAACAGATTAATTATGGAAAATTTAAAGAAAGCGTATTTAGCCGGTGGCTGTTTCTGGGGCATGGAAGATCTTTTCAGGGTTCGCCCGGGAGTAAAAGATACTGAAGTTGGCTATATCGGGGGCGATAACGAAAACCCCACCTATCGTGATCATTCCGGGCATGCCGAAGGCCTGGAAATTACCTACGATGCAAATGAGACATCGTATAAAAATCTACTGGATTATTTTTTCAGCATTCATGATCCCAGTACGGTAGACAGCCAGGGCAATGACAGAGGCTCCAGTTACCGCTCAGCCTTGTTTATTCAAAACGAAGAGGAAAGAAGCGATGCGGAAGAATTTATCAAAATAGTTGATGCATCGGGCCGGTGGCCCGGGAAAGTGGTGACCAGGTTAGAGCCTTTCACGAAGTTCTGGGCCGCTGAAGACGACCACCAGGATTACCTTATCAAGCACCCCAATGGATATACCTGCCACTTTGAGCGGTTTGGGACTTTTCTATAAAATTGAGGGCTATCGTCAAAACTTAAATTTTAGAAAATATATAAAGCAATAAAACATGATTTTAGTTACAGGAGCGACAGGTCAATTCGGTAGCCAGGCTATCGATCATTTATTAAATAAGGGAATAAAAGCTTCGGAGATTTCTGCCCTGGTAAGAGATGACATTAAAGCAGCAACGCTTAAAGCCAAAGGAATTGAGACCAGGACCGGTGATTATACGGATCATGGTTCCCTGGTGCGTGCTTTCCAGCATGTTGACAAGCTTTTACTCGTTTCCAGTAACGACAGGCAGGCCGTGGAAAACCGGACAACCCAACACATCAATGTAATTAAAGCGGCAAAAGAAGCCGGTGTAAAACATATCGTCTATACCTCTTTCGTCAGAAAACCAGGATTTGAACAATCGGCCATCGCCGCTTTCCAGAATTCACATGTGCAGTCAGAGGCCTTTTTAAAAGAGTCCGGGATTGGGTATACTATACTTCAGAACGGTATATACATGGAAATGATTCCCATTTTTGCCGGCGATAAAGTTTCTGCGACGGGAACTATCTTATTCCCGGCCGCAGGGGGACGTGCAAGTTATGTACTGCGCACGGAACTGGCCGAAGCCGCTGCCCATGTACTGACCACACAGGGACACGAAAACAAGACTTATACATTGACCAACTCTGTCTCCGAGTCGTTTGGTGATATTGCTGCTGCGTTGTCTGCTGCCATTGGAAAGGAAGTCAGTTATCAGCCCCTTCCGACCGATGATTTTCAGTCCACCCTACGACAATTTGGAGTTCCCGACCCATATATTGCCATGTTCAGCATGTGGGCGTCGGCAGTAGCGGAGGATGTACTGGATGTAAAAGATAATACGCTGACAGAATTTTTAGGCAGGACACCCACTACGGTAAAGCAATTCATCCTGCAGACATATACTGTATAAAGCATTGGTGCGACTGGTATTCAACGGAGCGCGGGCAGCCGCCGGCGTCTGACGTTTCTATACGAATGCAAGCCATCCCTGACAGTTTACCAGTTTTTGAAATAAATGCAACACCATTACACAGCAACCGATGATTTACCAGGGAAAACAAAATGAATATTTTGAATTACAAAATGTAGATGCTAAAAACTACAGAAGCTACCGGCCAATTGTCAGCGGTGCGTTACAACTCCTGTGGTTTTTATCCGATGGGAATAAACTGACCATCGACGGGATACCGCATACTTTTAATGCCCACGAACTCATCAGCCTGTCACAACACCATCATGTGCAGTACGATGAGATCGGTACCATGATGATGCTGCGCTTCAATTCCGAATTCTACTGTGTAATCAACCACGACAGCGAAGTTGGTTGCAAAGGCATACTGTACTATACTCCAGCTAAAATTCCTGTTGTGCTGATTGAGGGTCCAGCGATTCCCATCATGCATACGGCCTGGGACATCACTCATATGGAATTTGAAATGAAGGACAGCCTTCAACTTGAAATGCTCCAGGGGCAACTGAAACGAATCCTGATACTCTGCACCCGAACGTACAAGAAACAGGGCACTATGGCCTTTATCACTGATAACCAGCACGACCTGGTACGCGAATTTAATTTCCTGGTGGAAGAGAACTTCAGAGAGCAACACAGTGTGTCATATTATGCAGGACTATTGCATAAATCACCCAAGACCATTACCAATACCTTCAAAAAGATCGGAGAGAAATCCCCTCTCCAGGCCATCCATGACCGTATCATACTGGAAGCAAAAAGGCTGCTGCAGTACACGAAGAAAGATATTTCTGAAGTCGCCTACGAACTTGGATTTAAAAATGTTCAGGGGTTCAGCCGGTTTTTTAAAACGCAGGCAGGAAAGTCTCCGACGGACTTCAGAGCCTGATAACTGATTTTCAACGTACCCTGACAATGACATTGCCCTTTGTTTATGTTCAATCATTCAACTAAACCGCTCCTGAACAGGGGCAAAATATAAAACAGTATTATGAGAAATTACAAGAAAAACCCAACATGGAATGTATTCAGCATTATGGCACTTGCAGCCCTATTTACGATGGTGACGTTTACTGCATCTGCTCAAAAGGATTCTATGCCACTTGCCCAGCCAGGCTATTATCATATGGCTGTAGGCGACATTGACATTATTGCCCTTTCCGATGGCAGTATTTCTCTTGACATGGATAAACTCCTGACCAATGTCAAGCCGGGAGAAGTAAAGAGACTGTCCAATCTTAATTTTCAAGAGACCAATGCTGAACTTTCCGTCAATACCTATCTATTCAAAATGGATGGAAAACTTATACTCATTGATGCAGGTACTTCTGAATTGTTCGGTCCTAGCCTGGGATACCTGCCGGAAAGTTTTGCAAAGGCCGGATTCAAACCGGAGGATGTGGATGCTGTATTACTTACCCATATTCATTCAGACCATATGGGCGGATTGATGCTGGGTGAGAAAATGGTCTTTCCCAATGCAACCATTTATGTAAGCCAACCCGAATACGATTTCTGGCTGACACCAAAAAATTATGCAGCGGCATCAGCAGCCATGAAACCATTTTTTGAGCAGGCGTTATCAAAGGTTGGACCCTACGATAAGGCCGGAAAAGTTAAAACATTTACCTATGGCAAGGATCTTTTTCCCGGAGTCCTTCCTATCGCAAGCCCGGGCCATACACCAGGACATAGTTTCTATAAAGTAACAAGCAAAAAAGAAAGTATTGTATTCTGGGGAGATATTATGCACTCTTCACTTGTGCAATTCAGCCGGCCTGATGTAACGATAAGTTTTGACGTAGATTCAAAAAAAGCTGCGGCAGCAAGGAAGCTAGCTTTTGCAGATGCAGCGAAGAACAAATACTGGGTTGCCCCCAGCCATGTTTCCTTTCCGGGTATAGGTCACCTTCGTCAGGAGGGCACCGGATACAGGTGGGTTCCTGTCAATTATTCAACTACCGGTAAGGGCCAATAGGCAGCCGACTTTTTTAGCAGCAATATGTTTTAACGGGCATATTGCTGCTTTCATTGCTGAAGCATTTGTACGGGAGGGGAAGGCAAAAACGAAAATAGCAACTATCATTTCGCTTTGATAAACCAAAACATCTGCCAATGGCCGAAATTCCGCCTGACCCATAAGTGATTTATGATTCGAATGAGCCTATCTGTAAATACCAGACAAACTGACCCCTGTTCGCCATTTCAAATTGACCCCCTGATATTATCTCGTTAAAACTGCTTATTTCAAGGCCCTAAAAATTGTAAAGAACTGGTTGCGTTTGTTATTCAAACGTAGGATTTATTATGCCTATTTTGATTAATTGTTTTTTAACCCTTGTGTTGTGCTATTGTCTTTTTTGGTTTTTCTAAGTGATTCTCCTTTTAATTCAATACGTACAGATTGATGAACCAGTCTATCCAGTATTGCATCGGCTACAGTTTGTTCTCCAATCACATCATACCATTTTTTTACCGGAACCTGGGAAGCGATGATAGTAGAATGTTTGCCATGCCTGTCTTCTACAATGTCCATCAATAATGCCCTGCCGCTTGCATCAAAAGCCTGTATTCCAAAGTCATCGAGTATCAGCAGGTCCTGTTTTTCTATCCTGGTGAGTTCTCTCAGATGGGAACCATCGGCTTTTGCCATTTTCAGCATTGACAGAAGTTTAGCTGTATTAGCATAGTATACTTTGAACCCAGATAAACATGCCTGGTGTCCGATAGCAGAAGCCAGATAACTTTTACCTGTTCCTGTACTTCCGGTAATAAAAACATCATTACCCTTCTTTATAAACTCGCAGGTAAACAAACGGTCTATCTGATTTTTATCAAGGTCCCGTTTGTTACCATAATCGACTCCTTCCGCATCTGCTGAGTAACGGAACCTGGCTGTTTTAATGTTTCGCTGAAGGGAGCGGTGCTTTCTGTCGTCCCATTCGTTTTCAACAAGGTACTGCGCCATTTCATCATTGGTAAAGCTGACAGAAGGTGGCTGTTCTACAAATGTTTTAAAAGCAGTTTGCATTCCATACAATCGCATGTCACCCATTTTTTTTACTGTTTCGTTGTTCATGTTTTTTTGTTTTAGTGATAAAAAAATTATTCATAATAATCCTGGCCACGTATGTTTTCATGGTCGGGCATCTCTATAGCTGGCGTTTCATCTTCAAAAGCAATTGCATCGGCTTTGGAGCGGAGTATCTGGTCGATGATACCGTAATTGTAAATACCATAGCTGTCAGCTCTTTTGCAGGCATTGATAAGCCGGGTATGGCCTACTCTTTTGGCAAAGTTTAATACACCTGAACAGGACTTATAACTCTGCTCAGGATATAATTCTCTTGCTAATATTTTGGCTATATACTTCGCTACTTCTATTCCAATTGAACTGGCTGTCGTCATAAACTTCTGAGGGTTCCACTCTGCTAAATATTTATGATGCGTAGCCAGGTGATCCTGCTGGGTGATATATTTTAATCCCTTACCATAAAACCGGTCATGCACCGCTACCACTTCGTTTTCATCATACACTTCTATTTTGGCAGTTGTATATTTTATCTTCACCCGTTTGCCGATTAATTTGAAGGGTACACTGTAATAGCGTTTATCAACACTCAGCAACACATGTCCGTATTTATTTACCGTGGCAAGTTGGGTTGTCATCAGCTCAAAGAGGTAAGGATTTAAGGGCTGCAGGGTTTGCTGCTCTACTTCTATGAACTGTTGGGTCCTGCTATAATTTTCACCGGTAAGTTTTGCATCGTTGTGGATTTGTAAATGAATAAGAATGTCTTTATTCATCTCCTCTAAGCGGTGATACACCCGCTGGTCGATTTTAGAAAAAATAGTAGTGTAAATAATCTTTACAGCTCCTTCCACCAATGCTTTGTCTTTGGGCTTATAAGTTCTTGTCGGGAAGCCAAACGTATGATAATGCTCTGCGAAGGCGGCAAAGTTTTCATTAAGCTGTGCTTCATATTTACTGGCCCTGGTAACAGCTGATTTTAAATTATCGGGAACAATAGCCTGCGGTACGCCACCATAAAAGTGAAGGGCCTTTTCACAACCAGCAATAAAATCCTCTTTGCGTTGTGAGTGTACCGCCATTACAAAAGTCAGCTGGCTGCATCCAAGTACAGCCACGAACACTTCTACATCACTTATCTCTCCGGTGAGTTTATCTACCAGGTGCAATTTTTGACCGGTAAAATCCACAAACAATTTATCACCTGCCTTATGCGTCATCTTTAATGAAGACTTGCCCACCTGCATAAAATCATTCAGCTTTTCCAAAAAGGAAGAACTCTTATAACCATCCGGACATTGCTGCAGGTATTTTTCATGCACCATGTATTTGGTAACACCACGCTTTTTTAACAGCGCTGCTAAAGAAGGTAATAGAGGTTGTAAATCTGATAAACGCTTGTTGGCAACTTCTATGCGTTCCTTAATCAAAAACAACCTGGACATCTCTGCATCACTCATTGCTTCAATCTGGCCAATTGTTTTTTCTGATAACACATATCTATACAGATATTTTTTAACCGTATTACGGGCTACACCCGTGGACCGGCTGATATATTTTGTTCCCTTGCCCGCTGTATAAAGCCGGAGAATCTGACGTATTGTAAACATCTCTATTGTTTTGTTAGACATGAAGGAGGGAATTGATGAATCAATAACCTCCTCCTTTTTACCTGTAAAAACAACTTAATCTTTAGTCAACTTTTAGGGGGTCAATTTGAAATGGCGAAAGGGGGTCAGTTTGCTCTGGAGAAGAGGGGTCAACTTCATCTGGTTAGAGGGGGTCAATTTCAGTGGATTTTCCAACCAGACGACTCATTATATGGAAAACTATTTCCTACACCGATACTCGACAAAGCTTCAGATCCTGTATTTGATTTAACTGAGAAATACAATTACCAGGTAGGATTTTCAAATCCGCAAGAAGCCAAACCATTGCAAGAAACAATCAAGGCCGCCTTATTACGTGCCCTCGCGATTGAGGTTAGAATAGAGTATCGATTAATGCCTTACTGGAGCCTCACGGCTTTGAATGGCGACACTTCACTGATTGCGACGAAATACACTGAAAACGCCGGATACGTCAACCATGCTGAGATAAAAATTACAAATTGCACTCTACCGATCCTCGTTAATCTAATGCAAAGATACTATGTGCTGGAGCCACCCATTATAGATGAGACAGAAATGAAGGGTAATGTTGATATTAATATCCAGACAGTCCTAAGCAACAGATATGCTTTAAAATCTGCTCTTTTGAAAAATGGATTTGAATTAACAGAAAAAAGGAAATTGATGCAAGTTGTAGTTATCTACAGTGGAAAAGAAAGCGTTGCTGTAAAACGATAACAGCACCACTTTCCAATTGCCTAGTTTCTGCGCAATTCATTATCCGGCGTATCATTGGCGCTTAATTGTTCCTATCTACAGGGTAAAAGAATCTGATAGCGAAAGATTGATCTTGGATACTGGGCTGATGTTAGCTATGAGCAGGCTTTATATAAACGAATTAAAAAAAAGAATCAATATAGTTGGATGAGGATATGTGCATGATAGGAGGGAAAAGGAAAAGACATTGATGCAATAAATAATACAAGAGTTTTCTCATGTGATGTACTAATCAAGTCCAGTGTCCCCGGATGGGTTTTCTAACCGATCCTCCAGCACGTAAAAGAAAGAGAAGGGAGGTTTTCTAAAGTTGACCTCCCTCTTTTTATAACTTTTTGATTTTCTCATAAGCAATAGCCCCGACATGGGCGAGTTAGTTTTTGCAGAGGGGAAGAAGAGCAGAGCTTCCCCTCATTTTATAAACTTTTTATGGGAAAGGAATTAATACGAAATAACAAATTGTTGATCTACAAGCCAACTAATGCTATGTGTTTTTTCAGCAAAGGGCAGTTGGTGAATATTCCGATTGTTGAGATTACGCATATTAACAAGATGGCGAATGAAACGGTGATTTATACAAAGACCAATAGTTATGTAAGGTATCATAGTTTACAAGAGTTATTAAATGAACCACCGGTCAATGATTTTTTCAGGGTTCACCAAAAACACATCGTTAACCTTCATTCAATAAGTTCAGTCTCAGTGAACACAATAAAAGTGAATGGCTGTAGCATTTCTGTATCTGCATATTTTAAGCAACAATTAAAAGAAGAGTGGAAAGATTTGATGAAAGCTTTTAGAAGTATTCAGCCGTCTCCGTAATTAGCAAATTAACCCTCGATGACAACATTCGATTCGCCTGAAAGTAAAAAATCATTTATTAGTGGATGTATACAATTGTATGGTGAAATGATGAATGATATTAAAATCTGCAAGCAGAAAAACTTGGATAAACTGACCGAGATACAATGCTGTTTTGATATTGCTACCAATTACGGAGAGCGGTTACTAAAAACTTTAAAAGAGAATGCATTTGAATCAATCAAGGAAGAAATATTTTTCTTTAAAAAGTTAAAGCCTTTATTTACTGCAGAAGCTGAATTTTATACCTATTACTACCATACTGAAATTTTCAAGAATACAGTAAAAGACGGTTGCGAACTGGAGCTGGAGTTATTTTACCGCCGCCAGCTTCTTCGAATGAATAAGTTTAAACAGGAACAGCCTGGATTTTATACTTATATGGAGTCTGAACAAACAAGCAGCGATATGCAGTGGTTCACTTGTTTGCAAACTGATAAGACCGGTAGTTCGCATGATAAATTACTCAGCAAGTATTGGGCGATTAAACGGTATATCGATTTTATACAGGAAGAATTAAAAAAGATCGGAGCGGATATTACTCCAACTGACAATAAAAAGAATTTTAAAAGCTAAAGGAAAACTAATAATCCCAATCCTATACAAGCCTCTATAGTTTATCCTAAATCTTTCTCCTACAAGCCCATGCAGCAAATATTTTCGCATGAGAGTCCTACATATATTACTATTTCCTATTTTAGTGCACAGTATTTACACTTATTGTATTTCCCGGTATGCAGGAACAAATTTCTGATAAAGAATTACTCACTTATCCTGATGAAGGGGCTTCGTTCAGTGCATTATATAATCGTTACTGGGAACTCCTTTATGATAAAGCGTTAAATAAACTTGGTGGCGATGCTGATGCACAGGACGCAGTCCAGGAAGTTTTTATAAGCCTATGGCGTAATCGGAATACTATAAAAATAGAAGATAGTGTAGAGCCTTATTTATTTACAGCACTAAAATACTGTATCATAAAAAAACTCCACAGGGAGGCAAGGCGAAAATCAAAATTATCAGCTTCCGTTGAGTCGCTTGCAAAATCAGAACTCAATGCAGCGGAACTGGTGCAATACAAGGAACTTCAAACGATTATTGAATCGGAAGTAGAAGGATTGCCGGATCGGATGAAAGAAATTTACCGTTTAAGCAGGATCGAGTATTTAAGTGTACTGGAAATCGCTGAGCAACTACAATTATCGGAGCAGACAGTTAAAAATACACTCACGACAGCACTGAAAAAATTGCGGGAAGGTCTTTCCCGTTATAACAACTGGATGCTCTTTTTGCTTAATTAAAGTTTAAGAAAAGGCATTATTACCCCGGTTATTACGCTAGCGTTACGGAATTATCATTTTTATTTTAAATCTGACTAGTACCAATCCTTCGCCGCTGGTATATAATAAAGTGTAAACCTATCCCCACGTCAAGTGAAATATATGACAGACAACCAACTGGAACAATTATTACAAACTTACCTGGAAGGCAACGCCTCCCCAGAACAAGTGGCTATGATTGACCAGTGGTATAATATAAAAGAGAATATGGAGCAGGTAAGTGTAGCAGACAAAGAAAGTATTAAGCAGCAGCTATTTGAAAAAATACAATCAGCCCTTGCAATAGAATCAGCCTTAACGCTGGTACCGTTTTATAAACGTCGCTTTTTCCGGTTGAGTGCTGCCGCCGCTGTGATTGCGGCAATCATTGGTAGTTATTTAATGTTCTTTAGTAGGACGAACAAACAACAGGAGATTGTAAAAGTTCCAGAACAATCCAAAGATGTAAAAGCACCGGAAACCAACAGGGCAATGATCACCTTAGCTGATGGAAGGACAGTTTATTTAGATAGTGCAACGAATGGACAGTTAGCTGTACAGGGAAATATAAAATTGGTGAAACTGGCAAACGGACAAATTGCTTATCAAACAGCCAGCGGTGAAATCATCAAAGAGCTACAATATAATACGCTGAATAATCCAAGAGGAAGTAAGATAATTAATATGACTCTCGCCGATGGAAGCCGTGTCTGGTTGAATACAGGTAGCTCTGTTACTTTTCCAGTGGCATTTATTGGTAATGAAAGAAAAATTAGCATAACTGGTGAAGCCTATCTGGAAGTGGCACATAATCCATTACTGCCGTTCATTGTACGTAAAGGTGAAACTTCAGTGCAGGTACTCGGAACGAAATTTAATGTGAATGCTTACGATGATGAAGATGATATACGGGTTACACTGCTTGAAGGTTCTGTAAAAATTTCAAACGATCAAAGTTCATTAACCATTAAACCAAACCAGCAAGCAGTTGTATCCGGCAATCAAATGTTGTTGAACAAAAATGTGAATGTCGAAGAAGTGATGGCCTGGAAGAACGGGCTGTTTCAATTTGAAGGAGCGAATATTGAATCCATCATGCGGCAAATTTCAAGATGGTATGATGTGGAGGTAGTGTATGAAATGAATGCAAAGGGATTACATTTTAGCGGTGATATTTCAAGAGAAGTGGAAGCATCAAAGGTGTTCAAAATGCTTCAAGCAACTGAAGCATTGCATTTCCGGATCGAAGGCAGAAAAGTATTCGTAGAGAAGTAGCAAGAAGATAAAATTACCTGTTGAAAACAATAGCTCTTACCCTTAGCCTAAACAAAAAGCCAGCAGTGCGACTAACACTACTGGACGAGTCGTTCAGGTTAACCCCAATAAATGATCTCGCAAAAGACTGCTTATTGTTTAACCCAAACAAAACAAAGTTATGCTATTAAAGGCTCTTTGTAAAAGCCCCCTATTGGGTAAGCTTTTTACCACCAAAACGCTTCGAGTAATGAAACTCACAGCAATCATCCTGCTCTCGGCTTGCCTTACAGCGAGTGCCAACGGGTTTAGTCAGAAAGTAACTATTTCTGAGAAAAACTCCCGGCTGGAAAACGTATTTAAAGAGATCAAGAAGCAAACTGGATACAAGTTTTTGTATAACGACGAGATGCTTCAAAAGGCTTCTCTTATTACTATTGATCTGAAAGCAGTAGATTTTGAAGATGCACTAGCGGCATTATTTAAAAATCAGCCGCTTACCTATCGTATCATTGAAAGAACTGTTGTAATCAAACCAAAGATTGAAGAACCGCAAAAAATTGAAATGCCTCCTCCACCGATAACTGTCAGAGGAAAAGTGGTTAATGAGCAGGGAGAGCCTGTCGCAGGTATCTCCATTTCTATAAAACAGACCAGCCAAATGACCTCCAGTGATGCCAATGGAGAATTCATTTTTATGAATGCGCCGGCAAAGGCTATCTTATTGATTTCAGCGGCTGAAATAGTTCCGCAGGAGATTGAATTGGGCCAGACAACCTATGTTCATATTGTGGTTCACCCGAACATAAGTGTACTCGACGAGTCGTTTGTGATTGCTTACGGCACTGCTACTAAACGATCATCAACCGGAACTGTTAGCAGTGTAAAGAAAAATGAAATTGACAAACAGCCCGTTGCCAATATTTTGTCGGTGCTTTCCGGCCGTGTTGCAGGCCTGCAGGTTTCACAGGTGTCAGGCGCTCCTGGTAGCGCGATCAACCTGCAGTTGCGTGGAATCAACAGTATTGCAAATGGAAACGATCCGCTAATTATTGTGGACGGTATACCTTATCCTTCTCAATCTCTTAATGGTATCATCGGAGGCGGGGCTGGTACTTCGACAAGTTCGCTGAATAATCTCAACCCGCATGAGATAGAAAGCATCGAAGTATTAAAGGACGCTGACGCTACCGCCATCTACGGCTCAAGGGGTGCTAATGGCGTTATCCTTATTAATACCGTTAAAGGAAAAAGTGGAATGACAAGTGCTACCGCCAGCCTTTATAATGGATGGGGGCGTTCATCGAGAAAGATGAAGTTACTGGGAACCCCTGATTATATAACCATGCGGAAAGAAGCTTTTGCCAATGACGGAACAGTTCCAACAAATGCGAATGCGGCCGATCTTCTTCTATGGGACACTACACGATATACCGACTGGCAAGATATTATGCTTGGCGGTACAATGCAATCTACAGATGCCAACATAAATCTAAGCGGTGGCACCGCTAACACCCAATTTGCAGCTGGTACTGGTTACCACAAGGAAACCACCGTATTCCCCGGGAATTTCAATGATCGAAGAATCACATCAAATTTATCCCTGACACATAGCTCAACCGATAAAAAATTCTCCATCTTAATGTCCGCGATGTTTTCCTCTTACAGGAATACCCTGCCAAGATCGGATCTCTCCTCCTCAATTACACTAGCGCCTAATGCACCGGCACTCTACAACCCAGACGGATCACTTAACTGGGAAAATGGCACCTGGACTAATCCACTTGCACAAACAAGGGTCCAATTTGAAAGCGGTACTGATAATCTTGTTGCCAATCTCTCTTTATCATACAAAGTTCTAAAAAGCTTAACCTTTCGATTTTCCGGTGGTTTTAACCGGCTTGACAATGATGATATTATGATAACCCCTAAATCGTCCTTCAATCCTGCCTCCAATTCCGCATCTTCTGCACAGTTCGGCAACAAGAAAATAACTACACTGATTGGTGAACCACAGATTGAATTCGATCGCCAATTAAAAAACTCGAAGCTCTCCATATTGACTGGCTGTACCTTTCAATCATCTTCCCAGTATTTTATCTATCAACGCGGGACGGGGTATGTAACAGACGAATTGCTTCACACCTTACGTGGAGCTTCCGCCATCTCGATATTATCAGAAGGTGACATTGATTACAGATACATGGGAGTGTTTGGACGCATTAAGTATGACATAAAGAACCGGTATCTTTTCAGCGCTACAGTCCGCCGTGACGGATCGAGCCGCTATGGCACCGAAAATCGTTATTCAAACTTTGGTTCACTTGCAGCCGGATGGATTTTCACGAATGAAAAATTTCTTAAGAACAGCAAAGTGTTAAGTTTTGGAAAAATCAAAGCTTCGGCAGGTGTCACCGGCAATGATCAGATAGGCGACTACAAGTATTTGGACCTTTACACTACTTATGCTAATTCCTACCTGTCCACCGCTGTCTTTTACCCGGAGCAACTTTTTAATCCAACTTATGGCTGGGAAAAAGTATCGAAGCTGGAAGCATCACTAGACCTTGGCTTAATGAAGAACAGATTGCTTGCTACTATCAACTATTACCACAATACTACTTCCAATCAACTTGTCAATTACCCTTTACCCAGTATGACCGGGTTTACAAGTATTCTGCAGAATATACCTGCGGTGATCCGCAACACGGGGCTTGAGATAGAATTGCAATCAAAAATTATACAACGGAAACAATTTACATGGGATGCCTCTTTCAATATAACGTTTCCACATAATAAACTGGTCTCTTTCAAAAATCTTGCTTCATCAAGCTATGCCAGCCGCTACGTGATCGGCGAACCTTTGAGTATTGTCAAAAAATATAAGTATACCGGCGTTGATCCTTTAACCGGTAATCATACCTTTTTAGATTTCAGCCGTGACGGGCAGCTAACTACCAGCGCCGATCAGCAGCAAATTATTTTCACCGGACAGCGATTCTTTGGCGGCATGCAACATACGCTGACGTTCGGAAGATGGCAGTTTAGTTGCCTGGTTCAATTCTCCCGAGTTCCCAACGCCGCCAACTATTTATTTATTTTTTCAAGACCAGGGCTACAGATCAATCAACCTTCCCTTGTAATGGAACGTTGGCGGAAACCAGGTGACATCACTTCTGTACAGAAATTTGCCAACACAAGTCCGGGTTCCAGCGCATCATTTTCCAACTACCGGCAAAGCGATGCGGCTTATTCGGATGCCTCTTTTATCCGTCTAAAAAATGCCGTTCTCTCTTATGATCTGAAATCTCAACATGGAAAATCAGTAATTGATAAATGCCAGTTGTTTATTAAGGCAAATAATCTTTTTACAATCAGCGGATATGAGGGTCTTGATCCCGAAACCCTTTCGTACCTCGCGCCACCCATCAGGCTTATAGCTATGGGTTTTCAAGTCACTTTTAAATAAATAGTCATGAAAAATTTCATTCTCATCATAGTTATTTTTGTCGGTATATCCTGCAAGAAATTCATCGATGTCGATCCACCCTCCACACAACTTGTTACGGAGACAGTATTTAAAACTGACCAGGCAGCTACAGCGGCTCAGCTTTCTATTTATGCACGAATGGAAGGCGAGTCAACGCTTTACCAACAGATCCTGTACCTGGGGTTATCGGCAGACGAATTCACGAATTATTCGACAAATAATTTTAATATCGACCTCGCCAATAATAATCTTTCAAGCGACAACGCCAACACTTATAATCTCTGGTCCGCTTATTACCGTTATATCTATCAGGCTAACGATGTATTAAATGGAATTGCAAAATCCTCCTCGCTGTCGGATGCCGTAAGGAAACAATTAACGGCAGAAGCGAAATTTACGCGGGCCTATTTTCATTTTTTGCTTGTTAATCTCTTTGGCTCAATACCTATTGTCAATAGTACTGACTACCGGATAAATGCACTGCTGCCAAGATCGTCAGTCCAGGAGGTTTATAATTTTATCAAGCAAGATTTGCAATCTGCAGTTGAAAACTTGTCGGTTAACTATCTTGATGCCGCAGGTAATGTAACGACAGAGCGGGTGCGTCCAAACCGGAGTGCCGCAAAAGCTTTGCTCGCCCGCGTTTACTTATATATGAAAGATTGGAGTTCAGCAGAGCTATTGGCAAATGAAGTTATTGCGGGTAATTATCAACTGGTAACTAACCTTGATAACGTGTTTTTAAAAAACAGCAGTGAAGCTATCTGGCAATTTCAGAATGTTGCACCGAATACCAATACTTACACAGGCTCTCAATTTATCCTGACGACAACTCCTGCAGTTGCCGCATTGGACAGCAGCCTTATAAACTCCTTTGCAGTCCCGGATAAAAGGAAATTATCCTGGACAAAAAGTGTGACAGTATCAGGTAAGACTTATTATTATCCGAATAAATACAAAATAAAACAAAGCACAACTATCACCGAATACTCAATAGTACTCCGACTTGCGGAATTGTTCCTGATTCGTTCTGAGGCGCGACTGCAACAAGGGAATATCGCTGGCGCACAACAGGACATTAATATTATTCGTACACGAGCAGGGCTTCCTAATTTCACGGGTCTTACAACTGCTGCTTTGCAGGACAGCCTTATTAAAGAACGAAGGTGGGAGCTTTTTTCTGAAACCGGTGACCGGTGGATAGATCTAAAAAGAGCGGGAGCAATTAATCTCATTATGCCAGTGGTGAAAGGGATCAACTGGGTGTCCTTTGATGCCCTGTATCCCATCCCTTTACAGGAAATAAACCGTAACGTCAATCTTACGCAGAACCCCGGCTACTAAAATTTTAATCACCTATAATTTATATACTATGATCAGGTATTTGATCGTGGCGATGATACTAGTGTCATCACCCGCTTTTGCGCAGACAAAAATGGAACTGGATATTGGCAAACCTTTCCCTTATAACGAAAGCTTTACCCTGAGCCATCCGAAAAGCAAAAAGATGAATGTGGAGGATTTCAAAGGAAAATATTTACTGCTTCAGCTATTCAGTTCTCAATGCGTTTTGAGTTTTAAAGGACTTTCATTGCTGGACACATTGCAAAGGAAAAATGATAAAAATTTCAATGTTCTACTAATTAGTCTACGTGATAACAAAATTGAAACTCTTTACAATAAATTTAAATCACATTATAAACTCGAATTGAAGATGTCGGTTGATTCGTCTCTTTTGAGCAGACTCAGGTTTTATTTTCTGCCAACCTATATCTGGATTGATCCTTCAGGTATAATACAAGCGGTGAGCGGTCCAGATAAAGTAACAAGCGCAAATGTACAGCGCTTTATTTCTGGCCAGAAACTGGGTTTTTCGGATTTAATCAGACCATCTCCGTTCAACGAAAAAAATGATTTTCTAAATAACGGTAATGGTGGCGCTGATAGTAATTATCTTTTTAGATCAGTCTTATCAAACTGGAATGAAAGTATACCCTACTATACCCCCCGTGAACTGAAATTTGATGCCAATACAAAAAAGTTTGCGGCACTAGGTGCTAGTCTTTCTATGTTATTACGCTATGCATATTTTGGCAAACCTTATATAGAATATGCCGACAGCCTGAATGGCAGCGTTTGGCCGCATCCGGTTTTCGAATTCAATCATGCTGCTAACCAATCGCTTTATTGTTATGCAGTATCTTACAAAAATAGTCCCGCGCCTAAACTTTCCCAATTACTCCAGACAGCTATCTCACAAACTTTAGGTCTTAATGTGAGTATCGAGAGCAGGGAAATGCCGTATTACGAAATTTCTTTTGACTCAGTTAAGCAAAATCTTATTCGATCAGATGGTGGCAGAACAGTGCAGAGGCATTCGCATGCCTCTCTCAATGATAGTAATATCACAATAGCTGACTTGATAAACAGATTAGAGTATTACAACACGGGTGAGATTCCTTTCATTACTACCGGGTGGTTCCCCAATCGCTTTAGCATTAAACTCGAAAGAATATTAACAGATCAGAATGATTTTTTTGAAGGCCTTCGAACACTCGGCTTCCTGATCAGTAAAAAATCCAAAAGTATGAAAGTAATAATGGTTCATTAGTTAGAAGGGATGTTGCCGCGAGTATGCTGCAACATCCCTTTGGCTCATTACTGCCATCTGACCACATTACCACCGACATAAATTAATTTATGCTGTCCGTCAATTTCGATTTTGCAGTCAAATTAATTGCCAGCAGGAGTAAGCATCTCGGGATGAATGTTGGAAGGCACAGGTGTCATAGGGCCATTCTTGTCGTACTCATAAAGAGTAATTGGCCTTTCTTCAAAGGTGGTAGAGGCACTTAATGCGATTCCCAGCATTGCGGCGAGCGAAACCAAAAGGTACTTTGCTATACTAGGCACAGAAATCAAATATGTACAAATTAAATATGGCTTGAGTGATATATGGAGAAGCGAAAGGAAATTCTGTAATAAAAGAAATTATTTAGTACTTGGATTGATGAATCATGTGAGCAGTGCTTTGCCCAAGAATTTATTTTGCAGAGTACACAGGTCTTATACTGTTCCTATCTGAAGGGTAAAAGAATTTGATAGCGCAAGATTGATCCTGGATACGGGGCTGATGTTACCTATGAGCAGGATAGACATAAGCGAATTAAAAAAAAGAATAAATATAGTTGGAAGAGGGTATGTGCATCATAGGTGGGAAAAAGAAAAGATATGATGCAATAAATGATACAAGAGTTTTCTCATGTGATGTACTAATCAAGTCCAGTGTCCCCGGATGGGTTTTCTAACCGATCCTCTAGCACGTAAAAGAAAGAGAAGGGAGGTTTTCTAAAGTTGACCTCCCTCTTTTTACAACTAAGTTATTTTCTATAAGCAATAGCCCATAGCAGTGGGGCAGTTAGTTTTTGCAGAGGGGAAGTATAAGCAGAGCTTCCCCTCATTTATTAAATGATAATAATGGAACAGAAAATAGCGAAGGAAACAAGATTACGGGAGTACACACCGAGACTATCTATTTGTTTTATCAGCAAAGGAAGTTTGGAGAATATTCCGATGAAGTCAATTGGGCGTATTGAAAAATTCGGAATGGAAACCAGAATTCACACAATAAGCCGGGAGTATATCACGTATCACAGTTTGCAGGAACTCCTGCAGGAGTTGCCCGAAAATGCTTTTTCGAGGGTACACCGGTCGCATATTGTTTCATTGGATAATGTGCTGAAGATAGAACGATGTCATCTTGTTTTACAGAACCTGCGGATACCGGTGTCAGCATATTACAAAGAGTTACTAAAGATAAAACTGGGGAGAATATTGGAGCAACAGTATAGATGGTTTAGTAGCAAATAAACCGTTAACCAACGTTTAGCAATATGGTAACTATCCAGGTCCCTTCAATTTCAGGATCATTCCTGATCCGCAGCATTCAATTCTATGAAGAAATGCTTCAGGATATTAAACTTTGCCGTCGCAAGGGACTGGATGTGCAGGAAGAATTGGAATCCTGTTTTGAAATGGCCACCAATTATATCACCCAACTTTCGAAGGATGTCAGCGGGTATCAATTCGGTTCGGAGATGGATGAAATCCTATTCTTCAAAAAAATCAAACCTTTATTTACGGCTGAAGCCGAGTACTTCACCTATTGTTATCATGCGGGGATGTTCAAAGACATGACCGGGCAGGATAGTCCGGCAGAACTGGAAAGTTTTTACCGGCGGCAGTTACAACGCAGGAGCAAGTTCAGCAGGGAAAACCCTGCTTTCTACAGTTATATGGAAAGCGAAGGAACGGATAAGGATAGCTGCTGGTTCAGGAGACTGCCTGATGATCCTGCTCGTTCTTTCTATGATAAACAATTGGCGACTTACGGTGCTATTCAAAAATATGAATTGTTTATACAGGAAGAATTAAAAGCTATTGGCGCAGACAGCAGCACAACCCAAAATGAAGAAAGCAATAACCTATGAATCACCTGACGCCAGTTATTGTACATAAAACCTGTGCCTTTCCGCTGCATATCAATGAACCGGTGGAAACCTTGAAAAAGCTGGCGATGTTTTTCCAGGACCGGCATATTCCTATTGATAATTTGCAGATGCACCGGTATAGAAATGGGGAAGCAACATTAATCATTCATTGCCAGGTGGAAAAGGACCGGATTGGCCGCACGGTGGATTTGTTGGAGAAATTGCCGGGAGTGATGGAACTGGAGATGTTGAAATAATTGAACCAAGAAACTTATTTTGAAGTTCTTTGACTTATTGGCAAACCGAATGATTGGAAAGTAATATCCTTTTCTATTTTGAAATGTTCATACCCGAGAATCGTATTAAGAATGACCGCATTTCTATAGGGCCCCAAACTTAGGTCGGATGCATTAAAGCCGTGTGTAGTTTGTTCTGCATTCTGGATGAAAATGCTGTTGTTGTCGTCAACAGAGTAGTTAAGATTGGCATTATACATACCAGCGTCATCGAACTTTATTAAATTCTTTAAAGCGTGGATACAATCAGGAACACAAGGTTGATAACCGGTGGCCAGTATTAAGGATTTCGTGAGATGAGAAAATTGTTGTTTTAGCTCTGAATGTTTGAAGTATAGTGTTCCGTTTGTAGCAATTCTTTTCAATTCACAATTTGAATGCAAAGGTTTATATGGCAAATTCTTTTCATCCAGCAGGTCATAGATTTCACTGATAAGTGCATGATTGATTCCTTTGTATAGAAAATCTTGCCCCGTCAGTACAGACTTTCTTTTGTGAGCTGGGAGAGAGAAGAAATAATCAATATAATCCGGTGTACTCTTTTCCAAATTGAATTTCGAATAATCCATCGGGTTGAACCCATTTGATCTGGTGAACCAATTGAGCGTCCCTTCGTAATTTAAAAGAAGATCATAGAATATCTCAGCAGCACTTTGTCCGCTGCCCACGATCGAAATGGAATTTTCTTGCAGAATTTTTTCCCTGTTAAATAAATAATCAGCAGAATGAAAAGCAGGAATCTTCGTTTTTTCAAATTTGGGAATGAAAGGAACAGTGCCGGTACCAAGGACAATATGCGTCGCAAGAAAATTTCCATTATTGGTACTCACTTTATAAATTTCATTTTCCTTTTCGATCTTTATACAACTTGTATTGAATTTCACATTCAATAATTGATCAGCCACCCATTGGCAATACTGGTTATATTCACTGCGTTTAATAAAATAATTTTCGGAAATAGCAAAGCGGTACATCCGTTGTTTCCATTTCAGGTAAGCAAAATAGCTGAAGCGGCTACAAGGGTCAGTCAGCATTACAAGGTCTGCATAAAAAGGTACTTGTAGCCTTGCATTGGGTAGCATCATGCCGAGGTGCCAGTTAAAACTTGAATGTTGATCAATAAATACGCAATTCAGTTCTGGTATGTCAAAACACAATGCAGCCAGTCCTAAATTAAATGGGCCAACACCAACCCCGATTATATCATAGACTTTTTGGTTGGACATGGTGCAAAGCGTAGGTGAATAGTAAACTGAATACGGTCATACCTGTCATCCAGCAGATGACCGGTAGTAGGTTTAATTGTTGGTAACCGGTAAAGGCCAGGCACCAGAATATGGCAACCCACTGAATAATATAAATGGTCGTGATATGTTTGCTGCAGAAGATTAGCAGCTTCGAGAATAAATTGATCGTGAACTTTCTTGCCATCCAGTGAATTATTGCCAACCATAGCAGTACAAATCCAAGATGAAATAATGTATCTTGATATTTCGTGCGGTAGAATGAAGAATCAGTAGTAGTCGGAAGGCCGAGCGAAAAAATAAGTAAGGCAATTCCAACTACACCTGCTTTGCGAAGTATATAATTCACTTCATGATGTTTCAGAAAATACCCAAGCGACATTCCTATCAATGGATAAACTAACCAGGGAAACAAAGGGAAAAATACAGCGGGAGGCTGGCCACCTGTTAATTGCAATAGCCAATCCACAAAAACGAATTCCGTTTTCACATCCCATATAGAAGGAGATAGAAGCATTATTGCAATAGCAATAAAAACAGACCAGTAAGCATAATGCTTTAACTGATATACTAAAAATAGAATAGGAAGGCTGATTGCAGCAAAATGCAAGATGTCGCCGAGCAGGAAAAAGAACAATGCTGATGAAGGGTCATTGGGTAATCCTAATTCTTGTAAGAGAGTAGAAGGAAGCGTACCTGCCAGTAAGGGAATAATGAATTTAAAAAAATTTAGCAGGTAAGCTGCGATCAATAAATAAAAAGCTCTTTGTAATACAGTTCTTTTATTGATTCGGGAAGAAAGTACAAAGGACACACCCATCAGTAGCATGAACAATGTGGCACCCGGCCCTTCAGCAAGAAAGGCGAAAATCCTTCCTAAAAAATGTTGATGGGTGGAAGGCGATCCGTAAAGTAGGAGTACATGAACAGCAGGCATAATGAAGACAGTGAAACCTCTGGCGAGATCAAGGCTGGGGATACGTGGCATAAAATTGTTTACGGGTGATTAAATAAATGCTGGCGGCTTTATCAGTGAGCATCACGTTTTGTACAAAACCAAAACCTGCTTTTTGTAAGAGACGGCTGGCCTTATGGTTATAGATATCTGGTTCGGCATATAAAGCCTGTGATTGCGGAAAGGAAAAATACCAGCGCATAAAAACTTCCATGACCATCCGGCTTAATCCGGGTGTGGGATGATCAGCAGGAGCCATGAGTAAGTGCATACCGCAATCATCTTCCTGGCAGCGGATATATTTTCCAAGATCGTCTGCTTGTAAACGGTAGAGATCGATTTGGCAGACCAGTTGTTCATCAAGCAGACCGATAAAAGAATGCCCGTCAGGGTTTTTTAAAACAGCTTGATAAGTGGACTTTAATTGTTCAATACTTCCATCCAGTTGCCAGAAGGGTTTGGCATATGGTTCATTGACCCAGCGGTGAAGAATTGGAAGGTCTTTTTTAAGGATGAGGGAACGGAAACTGAGATTTTGCGAATGTGCAATCGGCTGTTCAATAAGAATAGCTGCTTTCGGCGAAGGCTTACAATAAAGCATAGTTGAAATATTAATGAACTGCAATCTATCAGGAACATCAGATTGGCTTAATGTGAAACGGCTTTTAAGAATTGTGAAAATCAAATGCGATGAATGAATTCAGGATCTGGGACAAGGAAAAAGCTCCCATTGAAATTGTACAGGCATTACCGGCAGATTTGAAAACGCTGCAACAACTGTCTGGTGCAAACAGGATAATGGCGAAAGGAAATTTCGGGCAAATGGTCTTTCAGCATTTCAAAGGAGAAGGCTTTGATATCTGGTTCAGTAATTATAGGGTCGCAAGCAAGCTTCGTTTCTTTGGTGCGACCGATGATCCCATCTTGGAATTTCATACGCACTTCTTCAATAACTTCTCAGCAGCATGGGCAGGTATGGGTAACATCAATGCGTACCACCGGCAATACCAGTTAACGTATATGAAGAATGTCGAAACGATGGGAGAATTTCCCGCAGGAATGCCCTGTGATACATTCGATATTCATTTTCAAAAAGAACTCTTACAACCGTATGCAGCATACTGTCCGAGGCTTGGTCATTTTCTGGAGAATGTAGAGAGCAGGATTACATCGAACTTGTTGGATATAGTTTGTTTTCTTTCACCTGGTATGGAAGAAGCAATCAATGCAATGATCAATTACAACATGCACGAAGGATTAGCAGGGCAGTTCTTTAAAGGAAGGGTGCATGAGCTGTTGGTGAATATGGTGCATCATATCGGCGAGATGGATAAAGCACCTGCATTTGATCCGGTTGAAATTCAGAAAGCCGAAGAAGCACATAAATTGATACTAGCAAACTTTGCGATCTATGATACAGTAGAAGAACTCGCTGCGAAAGTGGGAGCAAAGGAACATAAATTACAGTTGGCATTCAAGTATAGGTTCGGAACAACTGTTGCCAAATTTTCAAGGGAAGAGAGATTGAAGAAGGCACATGAATTATTACAGACAGAAGAGGATATACTGTTAGCGGTAGCGTTGGCTGTTGGGTATAATGATACAGGTAACTTCTCTACAGCTTTCAAGAATTTCTTCAAGTATTCACCTGGCAAAATTCAAAAGAGGAAAAAATACTAAGAAGTAAAGGGTTGACCATACAGAATACGGTTAAACTTTGCAAAGGCCGCAGGATTAAATTCTAATCGTAGTACGTACAAGGCACGGTAATGTTTATTATAAATAGTCGTACAGGAATAATTTAACTGTAATGCAATTTCTTTTATGCTGAGGTGCTTTTCATAATAAAGCTGCAACACTTTTTGCTGGTCTTCAGGAAGCTTTTTAATCGCTTTCTCAACTTCCTTTTTGTTGTTGTAGCCTATATCGTCATAAATACTTTTCACTGGGTTTAAATAGTAGAATTATTTCCAAATGTAAGGAGAATTCTCCCTTGTTCAATGCAATTTCTTCCGGTCAATTTGTGGGGTGAAGAAATCTCCAAAACGACAGTATTATAAGGATGAAAAATTGCTTGTTCAGATAGGTGAAAGCCTTAGAAAAGTAAGAACCGCTAATAAAATGTCTATTGAAGATCTTGCAAATACAATTGGCGTTGATTATAGTCAGATTAATAGAATGGAACTGGGTAAAGTAAATTTTAGCATATCCAATCTATATAGAATTGCAAAAGTCTTGGAGATTGATCCAAGAAAACTCCTTCCATAATTTCTTTTTCACAAAAACCGATCTCTCTTTCATAAACTACAAGGGGCAGCCTGACTGCATATTTGTGCTATCAAAAAAAATGATAGCATATGTTAAGTGAAATCTCCTGGCAACAATACATTGTAACATTATTGGTTGCGACAGTCCTCTATTATTTATTTATCTGGATCGTTTTCTTCAAAGCGAAATTAAGTTTGCTCCCGGGCATTACGAACCTGCGAAACTTCTCGGTGCAGGCGGATGATGAGCCGGATGAGGTGATGACAACTGCACAGCATATCATGGATGAACTCCGGCCTGTCTTCGATGGCCGCTCCAATAAAAATGAACTTTTACTGGCTCTGCAACTAAAGTTGAAAAAGTATAATGAATGGGAAGAACCTGGTTTCCGGGACACCATCAACAACTTTATTGTTATGCAGAGCCAGTCCAAATGCTCCATCCGTCTTGCTGAGGAAGATAAACGTGTGTTATGGCAATAGACAGGGTGGAGCACCCAAAAATTCTTACCCTATTATAAATTAAAAACCTTGTGTGTATGAAGAAGTGTAGTGTTTTAGTATGTGTATTACTGCTAGTGCTTGTTGTGGATGCCCAGGATGGCAATGCCGGTATCAATGAAGCCAATACAAAAGTGCGGAGCTATTTCGCTAGTGGTACAAATTTAATGTATGCAGTCGGCGCAGTACTCGGGTTGATTGGCGCAGTAAAAGTCTATAGTAAATGGAACAGTGGTGATCCTGATACCGGGAAAGTTGCAGCTGCATGGTTCGGCTCCTGCGTGTTCCTGGTGGTCGTCGCTACCGTGATACGGTCCTTCTTCGGAGTATAAAAAATCCTTTTTTAAATTTTAAATCAATACTCATGAAAATGAAATTTATTCTTTCTGTTGCACTGCTGTTTGTTTACAGCTTTAGTTTTTCACAGTATATCGCTGTCAAAGCAAAATACACGGAGACAAGACTCGTGGATGATTCGCCTAATCCACCGAAAAGAGAGAACCGGTTGATCCTTTCTTTTTTCACCGTTACATTCAATGGCACGGAGAATGTTTATACTCCTACGGTGTTATCTAACTATGATATCTGGGTTTACCCCGTAGGGTTACAGTTTGGAAATAATATGGGTGGTGTGCTGGACTCTACGGGTAACAATTATCCCGGCTATTCTTATCCGGCACCCATGGCCGTATCCTATTACAACTCACTGGGCATTCCTTACGTTGACTGCAATCCGGGTATAGCGACACATTATATAGTAAACGGCCATACACTGGATGTCGGATTTGTAACAGTATCCTATTGGGATGTGGACTGGGGTACTATGCAGCCTTATGAAGCATTTCCGGCACCCAATATCCTGTTGCCCTATTATTTTTTTGGAGATCCCTACTATTTTAACCCCGGAAACGTAAATTTTGGTACTACTGATGTTCCAGCAGGTCCTCCTTATAATCTATATAACTTTTCATGCGGCAGCTCTTTGCAATTGGTGATGCGGGGAGTACTTGCGGGTGATACAAGCAACGGATCTGTTGTACTCCCGGTACGCTTTGCCAATGTAAGGGCGGATATAGATGCAACCGACAGGGTTACCATTTCCTGGTCAAACATGACCGAATCCGATATTGCTAATTATAGTGTTGAAAGTTCCGTGGATGGTATTTCATTTCAAAGTATTGGAATTGTTTTACCAGCAAAAAATAATGGAGATAGGGCGGATTACAATTTTTTAGTTAATCAAACGGCTGCTAAAGTTTATTACCGCATCAAAGCAGTGGAGACTAATGGAGCTGATTTATACAGCAGTATTGTGGTCGTAAACCGCAGTACTGCTTCAACAGTTAATGAGACTACTATTTCTATTTATCCTAACCCCGTAACCAATGGTGATTTCACCTTTCGTTTATCCGGTGCTCCGGCCGGAAGGTATATCGCTGCTATTATAACTCCCGCAGGTCAGCAAATAAAACAAAAGATGATAGAACATTCCGGCGGCGATTTGATTCGCCGGATGGATATGGTTGGACTTACTCCCGGAATATATACAATGACAATACAGTCTGCTTCGATGAGACGGGCACAAAAAATAATCATTACCGATTAATGGACCTGCAGCAACGCATGGCAGGTAAATTGCCGGAGATTGATATTGCCGGAACGATGTTCTTTGTTGACATACGATTACATGAACTTCGTTCTGATTACCAGTTAATGTCCCGTATCAACTTGGATCATCTCGAAGTGGGGGCAAAGGGAGATACTTATCTTTTTGCTTTTGATACGCAGACAAAGCAACTGGTGAAAATAGACCCGGCCATTACCGAATGGCCGGAGAAAGTAGTGATCGTGGAGATACCCGACGAAGTGAAACTCGATCCCTATGCACTGGCGAGGGATAGTGGAATAGATCCGGTTGAGTTTATAAAAACCCACCCCATTGAAAAAGAATTGAAAGCCAAAATTATTCCACTGAAAGAAACCGGGTTCCCGGCCCTGATGGAAAAGAATAAGAAGGAGCAGCCCTTGCTGCAAAAAAAGGAGCGGAAACCTGGTCACCACAGCAGGGGCAACCGCATCAAATAAAGTTGGTATGAGTACAAGTGTTTACAAAGTCAATAAGGGAATCAATAAGCCCATTGAGTTCAAAGGGTTGAAAGCCCAGTACATCTGGTACCTGGGAGGAGGGCTTTTAGCCCTCCTTATTTTGTTTGCCATATTGTATATCGCTGGAGTCAACACCTTTATTTGCCTCGCCATCATTGTCACCGCCGCCACCGCCCTCTTTATGCAGGTGTACAAAATGAGCCGCAAATACGGCCAGCATGGCATGATGAAAACCCTCGCTAAAAGAAGCATTCCTCCTGTTATCAAATCGTATTCAAGAAAGACATTTACTGGATTGAATAAAATTGATTGCAAAATCGCACACTAACATTGTTGTGGTTACTGTGCAAATGCTTTTTAGTGAAAATTACTTTGCACCGAATTGCTTAATAAATGCTGAAAATGCTTTGGGGTTAAATTTTGCTCCTCCTCTCACCAAGATGAGATATTTTAATGCATTAGGGTTATAAACGGTTGAAGAAAGTTCTCCGGTTAGCGTATCAATAACAACTGTGTTATCCGTGTCTGTATTGATGACCATGCTTATTTCTTCTTCTTCAGTAGTAATTTTTTCAACCGATGATAGATCACGTTGATATGGCATGGGCACGGCTTGCATCATATCAGTTGTATTAGCAAAATGCAGCGGGGGATAGGGCACTTCCACCGTTTCATTATAGAAGTGTAGGTCTTCATTATGAAAAGGGAGGGCGAAATTGATTATCTGATTTTGAAAATGAAAGACAACAATATCTGTTGGGATTTTATCATTTTTTGTTTTCTTTTTGAAGAGGTAAATATGAAGAGGGAATACATTTTGGAAAGAAAGTTGGTAGCCACTGATGAAGGCACCATTGGTTAATTCAAATTTACCGTTCAGGTAGTCAAAGGCTCTTTGATATTGGATGGTATCTTTTTCTGAAAGTAAGGAAAGGGCGCATTTCAGCAAGGCTCTGTACACGCTGCAAGGAGTAAATGGATTTTTTATATACCTGATGGTAGTTTTGATTCCTTCCCTGGTATAATCTTCAGGTGCGATAATGAGTATGTTTTCACCAACAAAGCTTCGTGATTTGGCACTTAGCCGTTGGGCAACAAATCCTTTTGTCTTAGCCGTCTGCTGCAGTCCATTGATGCTGCGGGAGAGGCCGATAAAATTTGCAAGTTCATCTTCAACATGGCTGAACCGTTCATTACAGTTGTCGCATTCAAAATCTGAGTAAAGCTGTTTGTTCCACATAAGTTGCGAAACAAGGTGCGAATAATCGGAAAACATAGTTTCGGGATGAGCTAACCCACAAAACCTACAGATTCGCTGCGTATAACCTTTCATCTTTCTTTTGGAATAGCGTTCATCTTCGGCCGTGATAATATCGGTCAGGTCATATTTTTCAATAAATAGCTTTGATCGTTCAGCAAAATCAGGATGTGCATAGATGTTAAGTATCTGTTCCATTGGCAAAGTTTAGTAAATTGAAACTTGAATTCGTAAATGCAACTTTATACCCGATAGGATATAAATTGACTATTAAGCAGTTTTTATACCCTATCGGGTATAAATTAGTACCTGTTTGGGCTTAATCGGGGAACTCCAAAAGCCCTAATGTTCACTAAAATATGTTGTTCACGGAACGTGAACATAGAAAAAAAGTGAACAAAAATTAGATTTTAAGCATATTGTTCATTAAATTTGCTTGTTCACGGAACGTGAACGCACTGAATTTATGAACGAAAATCAAATAGCACAGCTTGCACTGGAACGGCTCACTGAAAGAACTGGCCTGACAGGGAGATGGAAGCCGCTGTCGCATGAAATAGACGGCCGTCTGGATCTTCATTTTGACAATGGTGAGGAGAGGTTCTACACCGAAGTAAAAAAGGAGCTGCGGCATCACCAGGTAAACCAGTTGCTGGAGATGGCAAAAGAAAACATACCATTTGTAGTGATTGCAGAAAAAATATTTCCCGCACTTAAAGAAATTCTTCGCAAACATAAAATTGGTTACCTGGATACAGCAGGTAATATATTTATAAACACACCTGATCATTACGTTTGGGTTGACGGTCATAAACCAATCAATGAAAAAAAACAGGCTACTAATAGGGCCTTCACAAAGACAGGACTTAAAACTGTTTTTTATTTCTTATGGAATGAACAAACCATCAACATGCCATATAGAGCATTGGCGGAGTTAACAGAAACAGCACTGGGGAATATAAAAAATGTAATGGAAGGTTTAAACGAAGCTGGCTTTATCCTTCAATTGAATAACAAGAAAGTTGTTTTGCAAAATAAAAAGGAATTACTTGATCGTTGGATAACCGGGTATCGGGAAACCCTGAAACCAACCTTATTCATTGGTGCTTATAAATTCTGGAAAAGAGAACAGGTCAGGCAATGGCACATGCTTCCTTTGCATATGGGTGAAACCATGTGGGGCGGTGAACCCGGAGGGGAATTTCTGACACAGTATCTGCAACCTGAGAAGCTTACATTATATACGAATGAGTACAGGACATTGATGAAAGACTGGATATTGATACCGCAGGATGATATTACAGAAGGGGATATATTTTTTTATAAAAAATTCTGGAAGAACGATCCCTACGGTCACGAGAATATTGCACCACCATTGCTCGTGTATGCAGACTTGCTGATAACTGGTGATCCACGATGCGTGGAAACGGCAGACATGATTTATAAAAAATATTTGAAAAATGAGTTTGAAAGAAATTAGGGAAGGAAATCTGAAAGAAATATTTGATGCGTTGGAAGAAGCGTTTGCCCGCATCGGAACGGATTACTATATAATCGGTGCATTAGCAAAAGATGTATGGTATGCACGGGGAGGAAAAAATATTCGCATAACAAGGGATGTTGACTTTGCAATTCTTGCAGGAAGCCAGGAACAATATGATGCTGTTAAAACTTACTTGAAAGAGCACAAACAATTTGTTGCTACAAAGGATAATTACTTTGTAATGCTAGCACCTGATGGAACGCAGGTTGACATCCTTCCATTTGGAGAAATAGAAATAGATGACAAGGTAGTTCTGGTTGGTGAAGGTTTAGCAACAATTCATGTAAATGGATTTAAGGAGGTATTTGAATCAGGAACACGGGAAATGAAAATGGAGACAGGGCATATCTTTAAAATTGCCACACTTCCATCTGTTGTTTTGTTGAAAATAATTGCCTTTGATGACCGGCCTGAAAACAGAATGAAGGACCCCCGTGATGTGGCAGGAATTATACAGAACTTCTTTGATCTCGAAGCCGACTTGGTTTATACTTATACTGATTTGTTTGCAGATGATAATGAGGATAAGACGCTGCAGGAAATAGCAGCCACCGTGATCGGAAGGGAAATAAAAAAAATTGCTGAAATTAATCCTGCATTGTTGGATAGGCTGAAGGCGGTATTGCAAAAGTACATTGCTGGAAAGGAGGACAGTCCTTTTATCAGGCAGATGGTAGCTGAATCAAAAGAGCCTGTTGAGACAAATGTTCATTACCTGGAGAATATACTTGGAGCATTGAATGAGATTGAAATACCCGATACTGCTTCCGTAACGCAAGTTCATATTGTGGGTGCTACAGGTAAAAAAAAGGATCAGACAATGTTATTCAATGCAGCGGAAAAGTCGAAGGAATTTCTATTGAAGGATGAAAGTGCAATCCTTGAACTAAAAAAAATCGTGTTGGCTCCTTTATTTGAATGGAAGCAACCGACAGAATGGGGAACTGTACTTGCAGAAAACAATCTTTTTTTACAAATTGATTGCATCGATGCCACTGGTAAAAAAGTTTCTCCTTCGCCTATTTCTATTCATGCCAGTCCGATGCATTACCAACCCATCTTTGAATTGTCTCAGCCATTCCAGTTGCCTGATTACGCATGGGAAGGAGTTTCTTATAAAAAAGAATTTCCTATAAAAATCACTATTTCATTGATCAGCAAGAAAAAGAAAATTGATTTTGATGTAGCAGTGATTTATGATGAAGAATGATCCTGTTCATGTTGTTTCCGGTTTTTGTGAAAAGTACTGATCTGTCCGGTGGGTTCTATGTGGATAGTATAGTAATCACCTTCAAAATAAATACTCTGCCGACCCCATTTACCATATCTTTTCCCCGGATTTTTTTGTAGGTAATCCTGTACTTCATCATTAGTTTGTTCGATAACTTTTTTCATCACTACAACCACATCGTCTTCACTCCATTGAAAATTATCTTTAGATTCAAAATGGCTGTTGACTTTCAGTTCCTTTACATGACGCATATAAATATGCAGGTAGCTGTCAATGTCAAGATAGAGAGCAATCTTTCCCGAAACATTCAGTCGTCGTTCTTGGAAAAAGTTAACTTTAGTGAGTAAGGCTGCGGCCATATCAATATTTTCTTTGGAAAGTCTTTCGATACTGCTACCCGCTTCCTTCAAATATTTATCCAGCAGGGAAAGATCATTTTTTTTCTTCTCTTTAAACATTGCACTCAATCGTTTCTTTCCTTCTTCCCCTAGTTCTTCACGCCTATACTTTATTTGCAAAAACTCCCATTCTACTTTTTCATGAAGACTACCATCAGGTCTGATCAATTCATCCATTTCAGCGTCGTCCATTTCCTCAGGTTCATAATAAAATTTCCCTGCGATATAAAATGCACGCTCTCTTGGGCATAGACCGATACCATCTTGTACATAACGTTTAGATAATCCATACATCCAGTCAATGTCCTTTCCTTTCGGTTGAAGATAAATCGGAACATTTATCTTTTGTATAGTTCTTGTTTCATTAGAATGAAAAGTATTCTTATCATGGTTGCCAAAGTAAAACAGGGAGAAAATATCTCCGGTATGAATTCCTTCGTTTGCTAATTTTTCCTTCTTTTCCTCAGACAATTCGGAAAGCAGGCTTTTAGCTCTTACTTGTCCTTGCGTGACATTATTGGAATCATGGATTCGTTGATCCAAATCCTCCCTTTCAAACTGATTGTATAAAAAAACTACCGTGACATGATCCCCATATAACTTAAAAGCCTCGCTATCTTTTTTAAAAGTAATAGTGGCTACCTTATCAAACTTTCCGGCAACAGTATAAACTTTTTCTATAGTGTAATCCATAAGGCAAATTTCAGAAAAATCCAGTTCAATTCCTTTTCACAATTCATAATTCCCTTTTCATAACCACACCGGCTCGCTTCGCAGCAATCTTTGCTGCATCAAAAATCTCAAAGATATATTACCCATCTTCGGCGTGGAGCATGATTGCATCTTGTCCAAACAGGGCGATGTAACAATTGTGTACGAAGTGCAGCTGCCCGAACTATTTACCTTATCCGACCAGGAATACGAGGCCTTGCACCAATCACTCATAAGAGCCATAAAAATTCTTCCCGCTAACACTGTATTCCATAAACAGGACTGGTTCACCGAAAGCAAACATGCTGCTGATTTCAGTGCAATAGGTGTAAGTTTTTTATCCCGTGCAAGCGAACGCTTTTTCAACGAACGTCCTTACCTCGATCACCAATGTTATATCATGCTGACAAAAAAGCCGGCGGGAAGAAAATTAGGTTCATCATTATTCTCCAATTTATTGAGGCGTTCTATTGTACCGGAACAAACACTTAAACCTCAACTCTTACAAGATTTTTTAGACAGTGCCGGTCAGTTTGAAAGAATATTAAATGACAGTGGCTTTTTAGAATTGAAACGATTAACGGATTCAGAATTATCTGGCAATAAAAAATATTGCGGTTTGGTTGAACGCTATTTGAATCTGCAACCTAATGAACAGAGTTTCATTTTACACGATATTACCTTCAACGACGGCATACAGGTTGGCCCGAACCATTGCCAGATCTTTACGTTGGCCGATGCTGCTGACCTGCCCGCTTATTGTGGTTCAAGAATTAATTATGATAAATATTCCACCGACAAAACAAAATTCTCTGTTGGCTTTGCATCACCACTGGGGCAGCTGCTTTCCTGTAATCATATTTACAACCAGTACATTTTTGTGGAAGATGCGCAAAAGACAATTCAGAAATTAGAAAGCAAGCGATTAAGGCTACATAGTTTATCTGCTTACTCAAGAGAAAATTCAATTTCAAGAGATGCAACCAACGAATTCTTAAACGAAGCTATATCGCAGCAGCGGTTGCCTGTGAAAAGCCATTTCAATGTAATAGTGTGGACGGGAAATAAAGAGGAGTTGAAGGACACAAGAAACCTGGTATCATCAGCCCTGTCCCAGATGGATGCGGTACCGAAGCAGGAGCTGTCGGGTGCACCGCAGCTATTCTGGGCAGGCATACCGGGTAATGCCGCTGATTTCCCAATGAATGATACATTTGACACCTTCGCAGAACAGGCTTGTTGTTTTTTGAATTTAGAAACCAATTATCGGTCAAGTGTTTCACCATGCGGCATACGGTTAGGTGATCGCTTAACAGGTAAGCCGGTGCATGTGGACATCAGTGATGAACCAATGCAGAAAGGAATCGTCACCAATCGTAATAAGTTTATTCTTGGCCCTTCAGGAAGCGGGAAATCTTTTTTCACCAATCACATGGTGCGGAGTTATTATGAGCAAGGAACACATATTGTACTCGTAGACGTGGGACATAGTTATAAAGGATTATGCCAAATGGTGAACGGATATTATTTCACCTACGATGAGAAAAAACCGATCCGCTTTAATCCTTTTTATATTGGCGAAGGTGACACACTCGATACAGAGAAGAAAGAAAGCATCAAGACATTGCTGCTGGCATTGTGGAAGAAAGACAACGAGACGTTTAATCGCAGTGAATATGTCGCTCTTTCCAATGCCTTGCAGCTTTATTATGAAAAAGATTGCGGCTTCCGTTGCTTCGATTCCTTCTATGAATTTTTGCAAAAGGATTTTGTTGAAATACTCGTGACTGATAAAGTCAAAGAGAAAGATTTCGATGTGTCCAACTTCCTCTATGTGTTGCGGCCTTACTATAAAGGAGGGGAGTTTGATTATTTACTGAACGCAACCAAAGATCTCGAAATGCTCAAAGAACGTTTCATTGTATTTGAGCTGGATAATATCAAAGACCACCCGATACTTTTCCCGGTTGTGACGATCATAATTATGGAAGTATTTATTTCCAAGATGCGGAAACTAAAAGGTATCCGCAAAATGATATTGATTGAAGAAGCCTGGAAAGCGATTGCAAAGGAAGGCATGGCAGAGTACATCAAGTATTTATTTAAAACAGTCCGTAAGTTTTTTGGTGAAGCTATTGTGGTAACGCAGGAAGTGGAGGATATTATTTCTTCACCTGTGGTGAAACAAACGATCATTAATAACAGCGACTGTAAAATATTACTTGATCAATCCAAATACCAAAACAAGTTTGAACAGATACAGGAACTATTAGGATTGACGGAGAAAGAAAAAGCATTGGTACTTTCTATCAACAAAGCTAACGATCCATCAAAAAAGTATAAGGAAGTATTTATATCGCTGGGCGGTATGCTTTCCAAAGTATATCGCACAGAAGTATCACTCGAAGAATATTTAGCCTATACAACAGAAGAAACAGAGAAGGTGAAACTAATGCAATACGCAGAAAAGTTCGGAGGTGATATGCAGAAAGCCATTGCTGCAATGGCGGATGATATACGGAATAAGTAAACCATTTTTTAATTAATAAATCATGTGAGTATGAAACAAATTGTGTTGAGTGCGTTGTGTGCAATTTTATTTTTAGCGGCCTGTAACAAAAAAGAGCCGCAACCAGTAGCCGCAAGATCAGTACCTGCGGTTATACCATCGGAATGCGGTAAAGAAATTATTGCTGACAAGCCGGTGAAAGTTGGTGAGACGGGAATGATGCTTCCGGCAGGAAGCAAGTTATGTATCACAAAAGATAACCTGGAAGTGCGGGTGGAATTGCCGGATGGGTTTGCATTTCTTTCTAAAGATGAAAATGCAATGGAAAGAACATTGCCTTACTTCGGTACTTATGCCTGTTATTGCAGTGGCCAGGGTAGTGCCTGCAATGTATTTTACGGAGATGGCTTGGGCTTTGGTTGCCTGCAAAGCAGCTGCACAGGTTCCTGCACGGGCAAGTTTACTTACAAAGGATACAGCCTTGACCGGGTTGTATCAACTGAATCCAAAGAAGATTTTTTTAACCAGCCGGAAGTACAGAAAGCTTTAGCAACAATTTCTTCAGATGAAGCCTACAGTAAACAATCGGTGTACGGTGTTTCTTTTTACCTGGTAAACAATGAAAAATTATTTCTT
Source organism: uncultured Chitinophaga sp. (assembly GCA_964641575.1). GTDB lineage: Bacteria > Bacteroidota > Bacteroidia > Chitinophagales > Chitinophagaceae > JJ008. The sequence goes on from CAZXMP010000001.1 coordinate 76,528, forward strand.
GCTAAGGCCACTTGTGATTGCGAGGGTACACTAGCCTGCAAGTTGAAAGTTATTTCACTGCCGTTAACGAAAGGACAGACCGCAGCAAAAAAGATTTACTACTGCGATGGTGCTTGCAATGGTTGCGAACTGACAGTATAGGTTTTCTTGTTATGGCCAATTAAAGGGTCGGGCTTTTGCCCGGCCCTTCTTTAAAACATTTTTTATGAAGAAAATATTTTTTGCAATTGCATTGATGATAAGCATTAATTCCAATGCCCAATTCCCCATTGCGGAGATTATCAAAGCAGGTATAAAGAAAATTATTGTCGCCGTTGATCTGAAAATTCAAAAACTGCAGAATAAAACGATCTGGTTACAGAATGCGCAAAAGACGTTGGAGAACACAATGTCGAAAACAAAGTTGACAGAGATAAGTGAGTGGGTAGAAAAGCAACGAAAGCAATACGATGAATATTTCCAGGAGTTACGAAAAGTAAAATCGGCACTGACGTATTACCACCGGGTAAAAGATATTATCGAAAGCCAGGTCGCAATGGTAAAGGAATATAAGTCGGCTTGGGCAACTTTTCGGCAGGATAAAAATTTTAATGCTGATGAGTTAAGCTATATGGCAGAAGTCTATACTGGCATGATGAATGAAAGCCTCAAAACCATTGACCAGCTTTTTATGGTGGTGAATGCCTTTGCTACTCAGATGACTGATGCGAAGCGTATGGAAATTATTAATGCAACGGCCAACAGTATGGAACAGGGCTTTATGGATTTAAAAGAATTTAATAACCAGAACAAACTCATCTCTATCCAGCGGGCCGCTGCGAGAGGGGAGATTGAGTATGTGAAAAAATTATACGGGTTATGAAAAAGATATTAATTGTTTTATTGTTGACGTCAAACCTTTGCTTCGCTCAAACACAGGAGGCAAAGCAACTAATGCTGAACGTTGAAAAACTAGCGCAGCTAAAACTGATGCTCAGTCACATGAAAAAAGGCTATGATATTCTCCAAAAGGGATATACCTCTATCAAAAATATTTCTGAAGGCAATTTCAATCTGCACAAGGAATTTCTCGATGGATTATTACAGGTAAACCCGACAGTGCGAAAGTATGCGAAGGTGGCTGACATCATTAAGTTCCAGCTAAAGATTGTAAAGGAGTCAAAATCGGCATTAGCAGAATTTAAAACTAATAAACAATTCACGCTGGCTGAATTGGAGTACATGGGAACGGTGTATGCGAATTTATTTTCTGAGAGCCTGAAAAAATTAGATGAACTGGCAATGATACTGACTGCCGGAAAATTGAGAATGAGTGACGATGAAAGATTAAAAGCAATTGATGGAATCCATGATGAAGTGATGGAACAATACACTTTCTTAAATGAATTTAATAACGGCACAGCGATCCTTTCATTGCAAAGGGAGAAAGACAAAATGGATATTGATCTGATGCGGAAGATTCATGGAATAAAATAAGCGACGATGAGGAAAATGATTTGTGTGAGTTTGTTAGTATTATTTATACCTGCCATTGCAGATGCGCAGATAGCAACAAGAATACGTTCCATGCACGAAGTATTGGAACAACTCTATGATGATATGATGCCATTATGCAGCCGTTTGATTGGGGTTGGCCGTGGTATTGCAGGATTCGCCGCTACCTGGTATATCGCTGCAAAAGTTTGGGGACATATAGCGAGGGCGGAAGCCATCGACTTCTATCCCTTGTTCCGGCCATTTGTATTGGGCTTTGCCATTTTAATTTTTCCTTCAGTCATTGCAATGATCAATGGTTTGATGAAACCAACAGTGACAGGTACTGCCCAAATGGTGACGGATTCCGATGCGGCTGTTGCACAGTTGCTGAAAATGAAAGAGGATGCCATCAAGACAACGGCCTACTGGCAGATGTATGTTGGTGAGACAGGAAGAGGTGACCGGGACAAATGGTACAAATATCATTATGGAGAAAAGCATGAAGGCTGGCTCAAAAGCATTGGTAATAATATTCGCTTCGCCTTTGACAAGTTTGGCTATAACCTGCGCAACCAGATCAAGCAATGGATGTCAGAAGTGTTGAAAGTTCTATTTGAGGCCGCAGCCTTGTGCATCAATACCATCCGCACTTTTTATATGATAGTGCTGGCAATACTTGGCCCGCTTGTATTTGGAATTGCTGTCTTTGATGGTTTCCAGCATACGCTGACGGTTTGGATTGCACGATACCTGAATATTTTTTTATGGTTGCCGGTGGCAAATATTTTCGGTGGTATCATGGGAAAAATACAGGAGAATATGCTCAAAGAAGATCTCCAGCAAATTGCAAGCAATGGCGATACATTTTTCTCAACCACGGATACGGCTTATTTGATTTTTATGATCATTGGTATCATTGGATATTTCACCGTGCCGAGTGTGGCAAATTATATCATTCATGCAGGAGGTAATAATGCCTTGCTTCAAAAAGTCACGAATATCATGAGTACTTCGGTTCGCAACACAGCATCAGGTACGGCAAGCATGTCAAGGGATGCATTGGGCGGTGCCTATAACAAAGTCGCCAACAGCATGGCCGATAGTGGTGCAAGCGGCGGTTATTTCAAAGATAAAATAGCAGGCAAAAAAGATGTTTAGAGCAACTAAAAATATTGATACGGCTTTTAAGCAGGTGCGTTTGTTTTCCCTGGCAGTGATTGCAGTTTGTTTAATACTGACCTTGTTTATCGCTTACAAAAGTTATCAGTTGGCAACACAATCGCAGCAAAAAATATTCATTCTTGCCAATGGAAAAGCATTGGAAGCGTATTCAGCAGACAGGAAAGACAATGTGCCGGTGGAAGCCCGTGATCATGTAAAAATGTTTCATCATTATTTTTTTACGATGGACCCGGATGATAAAGTGATAAACAGCAATATTAATAAAGCACTTTATCTCGCTGATGGTTCAGCCAAGCAGCAATATGATAACCTAAAAGAGAATGGTTACTATACCAATCTCATCTCTGGTAATATCAGCCAGGAAATGCAAAGCGACAGCATTATCATTAATACCAATGACTATCCCTATTATTTCCGCTACAAAGGTGTACAAAGAATAATCCGGCCAACAACAATTGTTACCCGCAGCTTAATTACCGAAGGTTATTTAAGAAATGTTTCCCGCTCTGATAATAATGCACATGGCTTTTTAATTGAACGGTGGAAGACATTGGAGAATGCAGATATAAAAATTGAAAACCGTCAGTAATGTTCCGTAAAAGAAAACAAAAGGAAAATCCTTTGCAGGATAAAGTGGCCGGCAAAATTGCCAATGGTTTGATGATGGTACAAGTAAAGATTTCTGACCGTATGAATAAACTAAAGAACTTAAAAGCCATACTGATTACATTTTGTGTTGTCAGCAGTGGATTAAGTATTTATTTTTTAGTGGACGCGATAATATCAAAACCGAAACCAACTTTTAAGGTCGAGCCAATCAGAATGCCGCAGCATTTTGATAAGTCAGGCGATGAAGTAATGGAAAGCAAAATGCCGGACGACATCTACCAGCAGATACAGGGTTACAAAAAATACATGGACAGTATCGGTCAACCAATCCGTCCGGGTTTGGCTGACTCCATGCGCATACTTGAACAGATTTATTTACAACAACAAAATTAGAAGTCTATGAAAAATGTGAAGCAAAGAAAAATGTTGCTGGTATTGCCGCTGCTCGTAATACCATTTTTGACAATGGGGTTCTGGGCACTCGGCGGTGGAAAAGGAAAGAAGGAGCAGGTAGCAGATACCAAAGGATTAAACCTTGACTTGCCCGATGCAAGGTTGAAAGAAGAAAAGTTATTCGACAAACTGGGCTTCTATGATAAGGCCGATAAGGACAGTTTGAAATTACAGGAATGGATGCGAAGCGATCCTTATTTCAAAAGGGATACAATGCCGCTTGATATGTTTCCAAATGAATTGCAGGAATTAACTACGGCAACAGCAGGTAAGTATAACCAGCGTTTGAATACTTCCCCTTATGAAAAAGGAACAACGAATCCAGAGGATCAGATCATGTGGAAATTAAAGATGCTGGAAGAAGAAATGAGTAAACCATCGCCAGCGAAAAAATATGAACCCGAAGTTTTTCAGCAATTACCCGAAATAAATTATGCACAATCGACTGATGACCTTGAAATGCGACAACTCGAAGGAACACTGGATAAGATACTCGACATCCAGCATCCTGACAGAGTGAAGCAGCGTTCCGTCAAAAATAGAGAAGCGGTATATGCTGTAAGAAAAACAAATGGCAGCGATACGATTGTCAAAGGTTTTTATAGTTACAGTGAAGAAAGAGAATTTGAAGAACAGAATGCAGTGGAAGCAGTTGTCTATGGTAATCAAACGTTGGTGAATGGCTCGGTGGTGAAATTCCGCTTATTGAATGACATCTATGTGAAAGGCCAGCTCATTAAAACAGGTACTTATATCAACGGTATCGCTGCATTAAATAATGAACGGCTCGAAATTGAAATTAATTCTATCCGCAACGGCAAATCCTTATACAATGTAAAGTTGGAAGTATATGATATAGATGGCCTGCCCGGAATTTATATCCCCGGTGCTATTACGAGGGATGCTGCAAAAGATGCTGCCGCAAACAGTTTATCGTTGATGGACATGACATCGGTTGATCCTTCATTGAAAGCGCAAGCCGCCGCCACCGGTATCGGTGCGGTGAAAAACCTGTTATCCAAAAAAACTAAGCTCATTAAAGTCGCTGTCAAGTCCGGCTATAAAGTATTACTAAAAGATAAAAATCAAAACCAATGAAACAAATTTTAATTATCCTTATCGCATTAATCAATGTGGCCATAGCGCAACAACCACTTACCATCACCACCGACAAAACCACATCGTTGATTTTTCCTTTCCCGATTAAATATGTGGACAGGGGAACAAAAGATATACTGGTGCAACCGGTGAAAGAAAATGATAATATCCTGTTGGTAAAAGCAGCCAGCAAACAATTTTCAGAAACCAATTTAAGTGTGGTAACGGCTGATGGGAATGTTTACACCTTCACAGTGAATTATTCCGATACTCCTGCAGAACTCAGTTTCCATTTACCTCCGAATAAAAAGACGGGTATCGCAACCTATGCCAATGGTATCATTGACAATAAGCCCCGCCGCATCTTAAAGGTGGAGAAGTATAATGTGATTGCAAAGGTTATAGGTATATACATCAAGGACGAAGTGATTTATTGCCAGTTGGAAATCTGCAACCACAGCCCGGTGGATTATGATATTGAACTTTTGCAATTCGTTATTCGTGACCGGAAGAAAAGCAAACGCACCGCTATCCAGGAAAATGAGCTGACTCCTGTATATATAGCTGGTAACAAAAAACAGGTGAAGGGATATAGTTTTTCTGTGATCGTTGTCGCACTGGAAAAGTTTACCATTCCTGATGCAAAGTTATTCGCCATCCGCATCATGGAAAAAAATGGCGGCAGGCATTTTAATCTGAAGCTATACAATAAACAAGTGCTAAAAGCAATCATATTGCCGGACTTACAGTAATGATAACAAAGCGAAATATCAATAAACTAAAAAAGCAACTGGATAGGTTAGGCTTGGCAGAAGCTGCCGGGTATATGGATGATTACCGTAAATCAAATGTCGATACTTTCTCAGCTTATTGGAGTTTTGAAAAAGGCAATGATTACCTCTCTTATTGTGTCAACCTCGAACGAAAGGGTAATGAGTTTGCAATTAAAAATTATGAACTCCATGTACAGTCAAAAGATATTAAGTACTCAACGATTAACGGTATTGATACAAAAGCATTGGAAACTTCGATGCGAAAGGCAGATGAGTTGTACAATCAATACCTCGATGGTAAATACGACCCTTCCAATAATCATTTGATAGAAGAGTCGGACCAGGTACTCAAACAATTATTTCATTGTGGTTCGGAAGGAAAAACAATTGCACAGAACTTGATGTTCCGGTACTGGCCGGATATACAGTACAAGCCTTTTATTCCGGACGATTCACAACTGAAGCAGGCTTATAATCTTAGTGTTACAATCGAAATAGGGAATGGCAAAGAATTAAATGCAGAACAGGCTTACCAATATGCAAAACAGATGAACAGGGAACACATATTATCCGATGATGTTTTTAAAGCAGCTCATCAATCCTTTGCGCATGGAGAATATTTCATCGCTTATAACACTATCCCGTATTTCCTTGAAAACTCAGATGTTTATTTTTTCAAATCCAAAGATGAAGCGGATGAATTTTCAGCGAACAATATCAGTGAGTTTGATGACTTCAAAGTTATTGAAGCAAGTTCGGTAGATGAGTTGCTGAAGCAAATTCCTTATGGTGAACAAACAAGAATACAATTAATCACTTCAAAAAATAAAATTATGAATGAGCAAAATTTTGCAGCACTGGAAAAAAAATTACTGAACCTCGGCTTTAAAGAAGATTTCAATGAAGCCATGAAAAAAAACATCGAAGAACAAAAACCTGAATTCAACTTGCAGGGAGAAATGCAATATGGCGGAAAGGCTATGCTGGTGGATCTGGGTTTTAAGGCAGGCAATGAGAATGAAATGTATTTTTTCAACGGCTACAAGGCTTCACTCAAAGATGATCCGGAGAAGACACAGTATTTTAACCTTGATAAAGGCAATGGCGTGACAACCAAGGAAGCCATCAATTTACTCGAAGGCCGTGCGGTCAACAAAGATTTGGTGAACAAGGAAGGGGAGAAGTACAATGCATGGGTGCAACTGGATTTCGAAAAGAAGTTGGACAGTGGCAACTTTGATATGAAACGTTACCATACCAATTACAATTTCGATCTCACCAAAGCAATGAATGAATTTATTTTAAAACCCATGACCGAAAAAGAGGATGCGGATTTGTACAATTCATTGAAGAAAGGCAATGTGCAGTCCGTTACTTTTTTGAAAGATGGTGAAGAGGTTAAAGGTTTTGTCGAAGCCAACCCCAAGGAGAGAACGCTGAATGTTTATGACGGCCACATGAAGCCCATAAGCAAGGAACAGAAAGAAGAATTGATGGATATTCCCGCAGGCAAACAGCAGCAACACAAACAAAATGTAAAGAACAATGGTGACGATGGCGGCGACGACATTGAACTCAAAAAAAAACGCACCCGTAAACAGGGAAACGGGATGAAAATGTAGTGGCCCGAAGAGGAAGTGCCGGTGGAGACCGTCACCAGCAATAAGGCCCTCGGTGAGGATAGAGCCAGTTTCGTAAGGAGCTGGCTTTTTCTTTACTAATTGTTCACTAAATTGTTCCAATGGAGATATCACAACAATTAACTGCTTACAGATTACATTCAGAGAAAGCAAGAGAAGTATTATCCAAGAGACTGAATATCGAGATAGAAAGTATAGACTTTCAGATAGCCTTGGGTGCATCTTTAGGATATGAACCCGGAGACGGCGCCCGTATTCTGAGTCACAATCTGACGGCCGATCAAATGCTTGATTTAATGAAGGACTGCTCTTTTCCTGAAGTAATCGGACAGATTGAGTTTCGCGAATCTATTCTCCCGGAAGGAGTTGCCCGCAGAATAGATGAAGAAGAGATCAAACACGGTGGAGAGATTTGGGTCATTCATAAGTATGACCTAGACCCCTTTCCATCTAACCCTCATGCGCATAATAAAGCAACAGGGTATAAAATGCATTTGGGTAACGGCGAACTTTACACAAAGAATAAACCACTTGGTAAAAAGGTTTCCAAAAAAGATTTAGTAGCTATTAGACAGAAAGTGAAAAATATTCCACTCCCTGATTTATTGGTTTAACAAAAATAACTATGAGAGCAAAAGACATAAACATAGGGACATTTCACTCGATTCAGGATTTATACGATTTTCTGGAGGAGAATGCGTTTGAGTTGGAGAGAAAATTGGATATCACCGACCTGATAATAAAATTCCGGGAGCAAACAACCAGTAAGAAAGAAAAACAAATCGCTCAATGGGATTTGGAATGCTTCCTCTTTAATTTTATTGGCAATACATTATTTACCTTTTCTACTTCCAATGGTGCCGAACCAGGCGATAAGTATGAGTTCCCAGCATTGGACAAATGGCAACAGAAAGCATTCGATCATGTCATTGCACGGGCGCATGCAGTCGATAACCCAATACTCAAAGCAACTTACAATCATTTATTATGGAAAGCACCGAAAGGTATCAAGCATAAGAAATATGCCACTGTTGCATTAGAAAGTTATATCAGTGTTATAAAGCATTATATAGATTGTTTTCAGGAAGACCCAGAACAAGAAAATTCTTTTGAAATTACCAGGAAATTCAAAAACTTAGTTGCACTCGCAAACGAAACCAAATTACAGGTTACTGAAATAAATAGCCTGGCACAGCGGTTACTTTTTAGTACTCCCGCTCTTAAATACTATCATAAAGATTCTATTCTGGAGACAATGCTTGAATCAACCGTCATATTCAAGAAAGATTCGTTTGCAAATACATTACAGATATATGAAGATGCAGTAAAGAATGTTTCAGACCGTACCGATTATTTTACCCTGGCAAATAATACATTAAAAACACCGCTTCGCATTGCTTCAAAAATTAAGGAAGATCCCCGTAGATGGCATGACTTGATAGGAGAATGCTATGTTAAACTGGCAGACAGTGAAACAGATACAGAAAGAGGTTGGATAAAGCAATCTACCTATACGCAGGCAATACTTGCATTCAGGCAGTCGGGGAATGAAAAGAGAAGAAAAGAAATCGAAGTCCTTCATGATGCAGTTAGGGAAACGGCTAAACTGGAAAATGTTAGAATTGACTATGACCCGAAAACTGTGGCAGGATTAAAAAAATGGCAAAAGGAAATCGAGAATGTTACGGCCACGATTTTAAAGCATTCTTCTGATGAAGTGTATCACCATTTGGCCACTGGAAAATATTTCCCTACAAAAGAATTTTTAACAAGAAATGCAATTAAAACAGAACCATGGCTGGAGGGAATTAATACAATCAGATTTGATATTAATAAAAATATCCGAAGCATGAAAAATGATAGTAGTGAGGAGGGTTTTTGGTATGCCTACCGGTTTCAGCTAAAACACTCCATTCTTCCTTATCTGCATTTTCTGTTTATTCCGGGTGTCAAATCCGCTAAACTTGGCTATCTAAATTTTATTGAATACCTGGCAAAGCATTCATGGCTTGGTCAAACCTTTACGAAATTAGATTTAGGTGGTGAACCCGTTAAGTATAATTGGATAGGTGTTATAGCACCTTCCCTGATTGAATATTTTACACAGATTCAGGCAGCTTTATTGGATAAAACATATAGATCCAACTATATACTTTGTATAGACAGTTTGACATTGAAAATGGAAGGGATACTTAGGGACTTCGCCCAGAAGCTAAATGCAGGAACAAGTAAAGGATCGCAATCAGGGATGCAGGTAAAATATATTCATGAATTATTGCAGGACGAGATCATCCAGAAACACTTTTCAGAAGACGACCGTATTTTCTTTGACTTTTTATTTGTTAATAAAGAAGGAATAGATATTCGTAACAATATTGCACATTGCTTTTATGATTACAGCGATTATAGTTTCGATCAGATGCACCTATTGATGGCGGCATTGCTACGAATTGGGAAATATAAATTTACACCGCTTACAACGAAGGAGCCCTGATGAATAAATTTATTCTTCTTTTTCTTCAAACGCCTTGACCACCTTGAACCGGTCTTTCTTCCCATAACCATCTTTGACGGGTCGGTAACCATAATCAAAACAGAAAGTATAGGTATAGTTACCGTTAACTGTATTTTTAAAATGGGTATGATAATCAAACTCAAATCCTGCCTTTAGCAACCGTTCTTTTTCAATCTCATCATTATCTTTTCGGGCAAACATTTTCTTTAGCGTCTTCCGGTTGTTCTTTAGAATCTTCTTAATTCGTTCCGTTTCTACTTTTTCTTCGTACTCCTGCTTATTATGATAAGTGTTCTTGCACTTATAATCGCAGAATATTCTATCTCTGCGTCCTTTGGTAACGTCGATTGGTTCACCACAATCTTTACAAAGCCGGGTAGATAGTTCCATCCCTAAAATTAATTATTTATCCGTTTTATCAAACGGAACCAAACGTTTCGGATTCTTTTATTTATTTCCCGCCATACCACCTTCGTACTCAACTAAAAGCATGTTTTATGAAATCACTCAACAAAGTGCAACTGATTGGCTGGCTGGGCAAAGACCCGGAAATCATAACCACGAAAGACGGTAGCCTGATGGCAGTAATGCGGTTGGCTACTGACATTTTTATCCATCAAAAGGAAGGTCCGTCCAAAAAACTCACGACCTGGCATACAGTAAAGGTGTGGCGGCAAAAACAGGTAGAAAGGTTGAAAGACTACCTCATCAAAGGAAGCCACATACTGGTTGATGGCCGTGTTGAATACCGGACTTATGATGATAAGGTTGGTCACAAAAGATACGTGACCGAAATAATTGCTGATTACTACGTTGACCTTGACCGCTAAAATTTATAACATGAAAACATTCAAATACCGCAAAGCCATCAAAATAATTTATTGGGGTTACGAATTCGATTCACTCTTGGAATTAAAATTCGCCATATCCATTCAGGAGGACTATGAATTCTTGCGTTCACACATATCTATTCATTATAACCCCCGTACTAAAATACCTACTGAGTATATCCGTGAGGGTATTAAACGTTATACTCCAGACTTTCTAATCCGTCACAAAATTACGAACGAAGCATTTTGGGTGGAAGTAAAGCCAAGGGCTTTTGAAAACCAAACGCAGTTATTGCAACGAAAGGAAGTAGCTGAAAATTATATTCAATGGAAAGGATACGATTGGAAATATATTGTGATCTATGATGATGAAATTATCCTATCACAAAAAGAAGAGAAACAATTGGACGAATGCCGCAAGCTAATTGGAACATCCGCTGCCAAATTGAGGATGCAGGATTTGAATAACCAATTCGACAGAAGTTCACCTTCATTATTTAAAGGGAGTGCAGATAGCAAACAAGTTCAGTTCGTAATGCTTGGAAAAGATTTTTCTATTAGTAAAAATAAATTTCAGCATAGTCAATAGTTTTTTTTGTCACCTGCGTTTGTATTTCATAGCAACTTTACTTGCGACGCTCCTTTCATCTTCCTGTTCATTACTCATACATTATCAATGACCCGGCACAGTACTCCCGGATTATTTTTTAATTCGCCTGCGGCAAATAATCCATGACAACTGTGCCTTGATAAATATTGCGTATTCAGTGGGTTCGTACCTCACACCGCTCAATACGAGTGATTTTTATAGTTATTAAGTGATCCGTGTTTGTAAGAAAACGGTCAAAAGGCGAAAGCGAAGTTAACGGCTCCCACCCTCAACCAAATCGTTCGGCATAAACACAAAACCTTCGCACAGTCTTTTCTTTTATTCCGCCTGCGATTTGGTGTTGCAGCCCACGCACAGCCGTTTTAATACTTGCTTTCTTTTTTTCCGTTTTTTCTTTTACAAACATTTTTTTTCATCATTTAAAACTTAAACAAAATGAACATCATCGGAAGAATCACAAAGGACGCAGTTGTTAAGCAACTCAAAGACGAAAGACAGGTCGTTGAATTTTCAGTGGCCGTTAATGATTGGTACAAACCCAAAGGCGCAGAGAAAAGCGTTGAGGTTGCCACGTATTTCAATTGTGCTTACTGGATTAATCCAAAAAGAGCCGAGCAATTGAAAAAAGGTGCTTTGGTGGAACTTGATGGCCGTGTGGGGGTGAATGTGTACAATGATATGAAAGGGGAGGCAAAAGGTTCGCTGACTTTTCATGTTAACAGTATCAAGATTCATCAGTTTCCAAAACAGGGAGCAGTTACGGCAGCAGTTCCACAGCCCAATGAAATCACAGAACCAGTTGATGATTTACCATTTTAAATTTTAGTAATTAACCAAACCGCAGCAGTACCGCCTGCGGGATATAAATTAAAGCTGGGTAATTAATTATGGCGCATAACTTAAATGTAAACCAACAAACAGGAAAAGCCAGCTTCTTTTCAGTTAAAGAAAAGGCATGGCATGGATTGGGACAGATTGTAAATGATTATCCCACTAGTTCGGAAGCCCTCAAATTTGCTGGGCTTGATTATACGGTGGAAAAACGTGAACTGTTCACCCTTGTCAATGAAACCCAAAAGGAAAATCCAGAAGAAACTATTATAGTTCCTGAAATTAAAGTACCGGATTACTTCGCTACAATACGAACTGACACCGAGCAGGTATTGGGAGTAGTTGGGAAAGATTACGAAGTAGTTCAAAATGTTGATGCTTTTAATTTCTTCGATGCAATTGTCGGAGGCGAGGGTATCCAGTATGAAACCGCCGGAGCATTAGGCAAAGGAGAAAGAATTTTTATAACTGCAAAATTGCCAGGTTATATCAAAGTCGGAAGCAACGACCTGATAGAAAAATATTTGTTCCTCACAACTTCACACGATGGATTCGGAAGTATTACCGCTGCTTTTACGCCGACCAGAATAGTTTGCAATAACACACTCAATGCAGCCCTTCGCAATTGTTCAGGCACTATCAAAATCCGTCATACTGCAAATGCAAAAGACAGGTTAAACGAAGCCCATCGGGTAATGGGAATATCAAATAATCTTTCCGGTCAGTTGGAAGATATTTTTAACCAGTGGTCAAAGGTTCGTATTACTGACCAGCACTTGCAACGCCTGATTCAGTTGGCAATGATTCCCAATAAAGAAGTATTGAAAAATGTACAGGAGGCAAAATTTCATGAACTGTCAACTGCTTTCAACAATGTTTGCAATAATGTTTTTGAGTATGCAATGACTTCACCGACTCAACAGGAAGAAACAACAAAGGGAACTGTGTTTGGTGCATACAACGCCGTGACAGGATATTTTCAGAATATCCGCAACTTCAAAAACGATGAAGCAAAATTAAAATCATTGTTATTTGGCGGCACAGGTCAGATGCGTTCACAAAAAGCCTTTACCCTTTGCGAAGGTTTTGCAAGCAAAGGCGAAAATGCTTTAATCCTTAATTGATAATTAAAAGGAGGGGAGTAGTCCCCGCTTATTTTCTTACTTCAAAAATCAACAGTATGACAACAGCAATAAAAGTTAAGAAAACAAAAAACCAGCAACCTGAAATCAAAGGGGGTGTATATCAAAATCTGAAAACAGAATTAATTGAATTAAGTCCGTTGAATTACCGAAAGTATTTTAAGCAGGAAGATTTAGAAGCCTTTGCAGAAGAACTCAAACTGCATGGAATTATTTCGCCGCTCACAGTGCGTAAGAATGAGAAAGGAAAGTTTGAACTGGTAGCGGGGGAACGGAGATTAAGAGCCGCCCGACTTGCAAAGTTGGGTGAAGTTCCGGTAGTGATTAAAGAGTTGACCGATGAACAGGTAACAGAAATACAGTTAGCGGAGAACCTACAAAGAGAAAATCCGCATCCATTAGATGAAGCGCAAGCAATCAAACGAATGCAGGAAACCGGAAAGACCATTGATGAAATTGCTTTACGCTTGGGCAAGTCAAACAAATTCGTTTACGTCCGGTTGAAATTGCTCAACCTTATAGAAGCCTATCATGAAATATTCTATTGCAATAAAGTGAATTTGCAACAGGCTTTGGAGATTGCCAGTATATCAGCGGAAGGACAAGCAGAATTTTTTAAAGAGCATTGCAGCAAATGGAAGCAGAAGAATTTTGAACTAGAAGATTTGCAATGGGCACTTAGAAAATATAAATATGATTTAACTGATGCACCATTTAACACGAATGATAAAAAATTAATACCTGAAGTTGGAGCATGTAATGGCTGCCAGTTTAATTCAGCTACCATGAAAAGCCTGTTTCCTGAATTGGCGAAGCAAGCGCATTGTACTAATCCAACCTGTTATCAGAATAAATGTACTGCCCAAGTGCGATTTGGTTTTTTGTTGGCAGTGAAGGAACACCAGCCAGCAGCATTATTATTCAATGGCGAACCGGATGAATTAATGCAAAGGATAATTGATGAATCAGATGAAGCCGGGAACTGTACCCGCTATAATGCAAATGAAATAACTATTCTGCAAAGTCCTGAAATGCCGGATAAAGAAGATTATACCAACGAATATTCAGACGATGAACCGGAATTTGATGAAGAAGGTTTTAATGGTGCTATGCAGGATTATGAAAATGAATTAGCAGAGTATAACCTGAAATTGGAAAGCGGCAAATTGCAGAAAGGTTTATTACAACGGCGCAATGAATTCTTTCCTGTTTTGTTCAGCCCTGAACCGCCGCCCCGCCATTTAAACGGCGATAGCAGAAAAGGTTTATCAATGAAAGGGGTACAGGAGGCTATCAAAGCAGGAACAGCCACAGCGGAACTTTTGCAGGAAGCTGTTGCAGGAATTTTGCAACAGGAAGAAAGGGCAAAGGAAATTGACAGGCAAAAAGTTCAGGTGATAGTTCACAAACAGTTTGAAGAAGCTATTCAGGATATTTCATTTAATAGTAACCAAACGGAAGCCGATATAGTAGCGACAAGGCTATTGGTTTTTCAATCACTCGACTGGAGTGCCAGGCAAAGAGTTTCCCAAACGTTGTTTACTGAAATCAGTATCAGTTCCGGCGAAGAATTTTATACAGCTTTACTATCATTATCTAATGAACAGGCTACTTACCTAGTAAGAACCGCTATAACAAGTAAGTCCGAAAGTAAGAATTCACAATATTCGACTGGTTATATATTATATAAAGAAGCAGAGGCCGCAGGAATCAATATCGTAAGAATTGAAGTTGAGCAGGAGGAAAAAGCAAAGAAACGGGAAGACAGAATGAAAGGAAGAATCAAGGAACTGGATAAGAAGATCAAGAAGCTACAACCGAAAGAGTAGTAAGAATTACAAGGCAGCAAAAGCTGCCTTTTTTAATGCCTGGAAAGCTGCCGCCCGGAGGAAGGGGCGGCAGCTTGGTTTTTATATTATTATAAATCAATACTTTGTAGCAAAATGTAACCTAAAAAATAAATTATTTGAAAATCAGGTTACGATTGTCATACCTTTACTTATACTTAAAACAATTATGGAAAACATATTTGCACTTAAATTAAAGGGACTAAGAGAAAAATATAATTTTTCTCTTCAGCAACTTGCCGATCAGGTCGGGGTAGCAAAACAATCCATCCATAAATTCGAGAGGGGGATGGTAAATCCTAGCAGTGAAACAGTTTTAAAACTGTCAGAAGTCTTTAGTGTGCCATATTCATTTTTTTATGAAAACCCTGAAGCATTCAATTTTAATTTTAGCAACATTAAATTCCGTGATGGACATAAAGTTTTTGATAGAGAAGATTTGGAAATGGAAATTAAACAAGAAGTTTTAAGTCATATTTCAAAATTCATGGAGTTGGAAAGCTTAATGGATATTGAACGTGATTTTCAAAACCCATTATCCGGTTTTGAAATAGTTGATGAAAAAGATATAGAGAAGGCCGCTAAACTTCTACGCAAGAAATGGAAAATAGGAAATGATCCGATTGCTGATGTTGTTGAAACATTGGAAGCAAAAGGAATTTTTGTAGTAGAGATTAAGAGGATGGAAGATTTTGTGGGACTAAGTGGAACACTAAAGGAAGATATTCCTTTAATTGTTTTGAATGAAAACTGCCGTGTGGTGGAAAGAAAGCGTTTTACAGCCTTGCACGAATTGGGACATATTGTGCTTGAATTTGCACAAGATTTTACTGAGGAAAAAGTAGAGTTTTTCTGTAACTATTTCGCAGGAGCAGTTTTACTTGTCGACGAAGCTTTGTATACTGAATTGGGTAAAAACAGAACATTGATATCCCTCGCAGAATTAAGAAGAATCAAAGAAGTATATGGTATTTCCATACAGGCTATCATAGTAAGAGCAAGAACTACCGGATTTATTAATTATATAACTTACCAGGAGTGGTCAAATAGTTATGAAGAATGGAGAAAAACAGAAAATAGAGCAAATGATTTCGGACACTTTAATTGTAGTGAAAAAGCTACCCGATTTAATAATCTTTTGATTCAGGGCGTGACTGAAAAACGAGTATCCTGGTCAAAAGCCGCTGAATTAACAGGTACAAAAATTGACATTCTAAAGAAAGAATTAGGCGAATTAAACTTTAGCGTAAACAACTGATGTTTATTATTAACGATATAGAAATGCTGTCCCGTTTGGGAAAATTTAAGATACTGCAAAGTATTTTACCTGAATGCAGCATTTCCATTTCTGCAGTACGTTTAAGCGAGTATGGTTTTACAATTAGAAAGGAAATAGAACAACATCCCGCAATTTCCATGTTGCAGGTGGATGCAGATTTTCATGAATGGTGTTTGAAACGCCCCGCCAATTTATCGGTGGGGGACATCAGTTCTATCTATGTGTCCTTCATTAATAAGCAATCTTCATTGGTGGTTTCCGGTGAAGATATTTTTTTGAAAACAGCAGCAACGGATAAAAAAGTTATTTGTGTACAGTTTGATGATTTTATAATGCAAATACTAAAGGATGAAAAAATGATTCAGCTGTATAGGTTAATAAAAGTGGCGTAAGCCAATAATGTCTAAAATCAGTAGGTTTTGTCATAAGTATGGTAAAAAAGTAGAAAAAAATCCTGCAAAGTAAAGTGTTAAAGAAAAGTTAAGACGTTTTGGCAGGGAATATTCAATTGGTATATCTATTGTGCGAAAAACAACTTAGTTCTTATATAAAATGGAGAAAGCCCCAAAGTTTTCTGACGACTTTGAGGCTTCTTGGAATGAAATAAGCAAGCTTATTCATCCCTTGTTATTTTTCTGTCTGCCGCAAAAGTAGGTGTTGGTTTGATATAAAACAACACCACTCTTGTGGTAATTGTACCATTCATAGTACAAATTTCTTACCAATAACCTCCTCCACAAGCTTGCCGGTTCACGGCCTACCCGCAGTACTTTCTGAAAGCGGGCCATTATTTATTCATCGGCCATACTATGCTTAGTTATTAAATTAACGGTATTTACGATGGCTTATAAAGGAGGTATTTATGACCTATGCATCAAGGTATGGTCTGCGACCAGCAGACCGAATTGTAGAAGCTATTACCATTCTTGGGATTTCCAAGCACCATTGTATTTATCTCGGATCCGACCATTATGGTATTGAATGGATTGCTGAGAATTACAAATTCAAAGGGGTACGTCTTGTAAAAGCAGCTGACTATTTTAAATCTATTCTCAAAATTGAACGTATTCAGCGTTTTCATGGCTCACCTAGGCAAAGGAAGGAAGCAGTTAAACGTGCCCTTATTTCCGTAGGTCAGCCTTATAGCCTGATTGATTTTAATTGTGAACATTTTGCAGAGTATGTACAGTATGGTAGACGTAAAAGCCGCCAGGTGGAAAACGCCTTTGCTGGATTGCTTGCGATTTTATTCATAGGCATAATTGTATCTGAATAATGGCAACAATAGAAAAATATGAACATGCGAAATTTGTAATAGAACGTTTTGATCATTATTACGACAGCGTTAATAATAAAGGTGCGTTTTATATCGGGTTAAATACTTTTTTACTAGGGGGTCTGTTTATTGGATTTGTTTCTTTGTATCAGCAGATTGCTAAGCCAGAATACCTGTGGATTATGCTTATCAGTTTTGCTGTTTGTAGTGTTATATCTACTGTATCAACCATCCTTGCTATTAATCCTTTTTTGTTATCAGGGAAGAAAAGAAACAGGAACAGATCGTTGATTTTTTTTGGCTCGGTAGCAGAGTATCAGAAAGATAATTATGTAAATACATTTCTTTCTCAGGATAATGAACGTATACTTAATGATACTGTCACGCAAACATATTTCCTCGCTAAAGGCCTTACACTAAAATATAAGCATTTAAAACTTGCAGGTTATTTACTGATCATTCAATTTATTCTATTAATTCCGATAATCTATTGTATAACTAAAAATCTGATAAACAATGAACATATTTGATAGCTACACACAAAAATTAAAGAGCACTCTACAACGGGATAAACTTGATAAATCTTTGTATGGAAGATATGATGGATTTACTGGCTCCGATTTGATGGTAAAGGCAAAGAACAATTCCATCGGCTCCATAAGCCGGAGTATGGAACCTGAAAGCAGTTTGCTTACGCTTAACCAGATTGTCCAGGCTTATGATGCAAAGAATGCAATGGTAGGTATGCATCCTGATTTCAGGTATTTAAAGGGGACTGATCAAACAGAGAATCATTATATCACCAGTGTCTTTATAGATATAAAAGGTTCTACCAGTATGCACGATACTTATGATTTGCCAACACTGTTTACAATTACTAATACAATTCAAAGTGCTGCAATTCATGTATGCCTCATGTTTGGAGGGCACATTCAGCGTTTACAGGGAGATGGTGTTTTTGTTTATTTCGGAGGGCGAAATATTGAGAAAGCTGAATCTGCCCGGCAAGCAGTAACAGCGACAAGTATGTTTACATATTTTGTAAAGAATGACCTTCAGAAAATATTTGAGGAAGATGGTGTAGAAAATATCTCTACACGGACAGGAATTGATTTTGGCGACGATCACGAAGTTCTCTGGGGAACTTTTGGAGTTGGCAATTGCATTGAACTTACTACACAAAGCTTACACACAAGTCTTGCATCAAAATGTCAGTCACATGCCGATAAAAATGGGATTGTAGTTGGTCAGAACATTAAGGACAGATTAATGATTGATGAAAAATATTATGATTATGTGAGGAATTCGAAAGGAGAGATAACTGATCGGTATGTATATGTAGGAAGAAAAAAGGGAGTGTATTATACCCAGTATCGGCTTGACTGGTTTAATTACCTAAAAAGCTTGTCATATATACTGGCTGACAAGGAAGGTAATCTTTATGTTGCCTCAAAGGAACAGCAGGAGGAGGAACGGCTTAATAAATTAAGAAAAACTGCTGGTTTAATTCAGGCTGGTACAGCTTATACAAACAGTCGAGGTAATATTACTTCTGAATCATCAGGCGTTAAAAATCAGGAGCATCGTTTTCATTATGAGTAGTATCTATTTACCCAAAGGAAAACCATATAATAAGTTCAGTATACTTAGATATCAGCAGGAGTTAATTGAAATAAATTTTCCATTCCTTTCCTGTAATATAAAAAACAAAGTTTTGTGTTGTACCGGCTGGATTCAACCAGATGGCTGTAAAGAAAAATACAAGATTAAGATTGAATATGTAGCAGGGTATGAACCAAAGTCAACAATCTTATTTCCAAAGATTGAACCCGGTAAAGAGATTCACATGTATAAAGACTATAGTTTATGCCTTCACTATTCAGAGGATATGATTTGGAATGAAAGAATAAGAATCCATGAGTACACGGTGCCGTGGATAAGCGAATGGATAATTTATTATGAGATATATCTGATGAATGGCGGTAAGTGGGAAGGAAGAGAGTCACCTACACATATGACTGAACAGGATATGAATATAAATAAAGATGTGGATTGAGCAGCAGCAGCATATAATAATTAAATAAAGAAAATAAAACTATTATGAGTTTTGAACAATTTGTCACGCATGATATTATTTACGATTATGCTGAAAATAAAGTAAATCTTAAGAGGGATGATGTTAAGGAACGTCGTGAACAAGTGAATCGGTTGAGAGAAAATCTTTCCGAGTACATTAATGAGCATCCCGATTATAATCTGCTTCGCATGTATCATGCGGGTAGTGTTGCAAAGGGTACTGCATTAAGTACACTTAATGATATGGATGTGGCTGTATATATTAAAAAATCCGAAAATGAACCTTCTGAGAGCGAACTGTTGTCCTGGCTTCAGGAGCAATTGCGAGAGGCATACAAGAACAAAAATATAAAACCAGAGCAAATTGAGATTAATACACATTGTGTAACTATAACCTTTAAGGAAACTGGTCTTAAGGTCGATGTATCTCCTGTTATCTGTGATGATGCAAATACTGACTATGGCTTCCTGATTAAAAAAAATTCCGGTCAAAGAGTTTTAACTAATATACCTCTGCATTTAAAATTCATCAGGGTCAGAAAAGATAAACAGCCACACAATTACCGCCAGGTTATCCGTCTTGTTAAATGGTGGATCAGGCATCAGAAGAATGAAAATGATAGCTTTCGGTTTAAGTCTTTTCTTGGTGAATTAATCTGTGCACACTTAGCAGATTCCGGCAAATCCATGAAAGATTATATTATTGCATTAGAAGATTTCTTTACATATATAATTACATCCAAACTACAGGAGAGAATATACTTTACGGATAATTATTCTAAAGAAAGACTTCCTCCGAAATCTTTCGCTACCATTGAAATTTTTGACCCTATTAACCCGGCAAACAATATTGTGGCAAACTATAGTGATACTGACAGAAAGCTAATCATTGAATCAGCACATGACGCCCTTGATGCCATAGGGGAAGCAAAATATGCAACTACAAAACAACGCTCTATTGAGTGCTGGAGAAGAGTTTTTGGACCAACTTTTAATTTTTAATTATGTCTACAACTACAAAAACATTTACCGTTACTGATGCCAGATATTTGGGATCGAAAATAGCAGCAGATCTTCACCAGATGCAACGCTTTTATGGGAGGCCTACTGATCTGGAGATTAATCAATATATCGATGAATTTGTAATCTTACTAAAAGATAGTTATCTGGAATCTGTTGATTATGGATTCCAAAATAATGGCTCCTGGGTTATCGCAGTAAGTTATGAAGTTGGGAGCTTCAATAGCATGGATCAAAATCCAGGAAGGATTGTACCGGGAAAAGATATAACAGGAGCAACATGGTGGACATACTTACGAAAGAGCAGCAAATTTTATAATCTTTCGTTAGAAGATCGAACAAAAATAGAAGCATCCCTGCCATTCCAACGAGTAGGTGCTACAGATCCACAGAATAGCTCCATTGCAACCTATGATAAGACCTATGGTTCAGGGGAAGTTGAAATTAAACGTAAAACTTACAACCAATAATTATGAGTGTAGATCTATTTGAAGATATTATCATTCTGCCGGATACGGCGGTTAAGAAAAGATTTGACCAGTTAGTCGGTCTTGATAGCGAAAAAAAATTTCTAATCAAGCAAAGTAAAGTTTTATTCAATCCCACACTACTTTCGACGTGGAGCCAGTCTTATTACAAGAAGGATATTAATATTCTTAGTTATGTTGTTAAAAGACCTCCATTGTTTATTTTTTCGGGAGATGTAGGAACTGGGAAAACCTCACTTGCCGAATCTTTTGGTGATTCAATTGCTCGGGAAGAAGGAATTAATGTAACATTATACCGTCTATCTTTAAAAGCAAGGGGCAACGGAACGGTTGGTGACATGACTAAAATGGTATCATCGGCATTTGAAACTGTTCTCGCAGAAGCAAAGAAAAATCAGGGGCGTGCTGGAAAACCGAAAAATGCTTTTGTGCTTGTTATTGATGAGGCTGATGCTTTGGCTCAATCCCGTGAATCGGCTCAGATGCATCACGAAGATCGGGCAGGTGTAAATGCATTAATTCGTGGGATAGATACAATTTCCAGTGAACATCTACCAATTATTGTAGTGATGTGTACCAATCGACTTTCTGCAATTGATCCAGCAGTTAAACGCAGAGCCATCAACATATTTTCATTTAAGCGGCCAAATGATCAACAACGTAAGGCGATTTTTGAGAGTACATTTAAAGATTGCGAGATTTCGGCTACCCAATTAAAGACATTAGTTAAATCAACTGGTCCAAATACCCAAAGAAATTATGGCTATACCTATTCAGATATTATGCAGCGTTTTCTTCCTAACGTTGTAATGAGTTTCTTTCCCGACTCTGCTATCGATCTTTCCAAATTAACTGAAATTGCTATAGCAATGGCGCCTACACCGCCGTTTAGCGATGAAACTATTGAAAATACTTTGTAAAATTTAATTAAATGGCTGGTAAGATTGAATTAAAAAATCTCTTTGAATCACTTCAATTTCAAATGTTAGCACAACTTAGTACTAACCGGGAGTTTATAGAACATCCCGGATCGAAAGGTGACTCACTAGAACAAACATGGATTGAATGGTTGAGGAAATATCTTCCGAATAGGTATTGTATTGATAAAGCTATTATTATTGATCATGAGGGAAGTTTAAGCGATCAGATTGATCTTGTTATTTATGATCAACAATTTACTCCATTTGTATTATCGCAAAATGGAATTCATTACATCCCCGCAGAAGGTGTATATGCTGTTTTTGAAGTAAAGCCTGATTTAAATGGGTCGATAGATATTAATGGAAATTCTGGAAGTTATATTGAATATGCGGGTTTGAAAATAGCAAGTGTTCGTAAATTGAAAAGAACGACGACCTATATTATCGATAGAGGACGAAAGCATGACCCTAGACCATTAACTAAAATTGTTGGAGGTGTACTTGCAAGCACTAATACGATTAAAAAACTTGAGACTTTAGAAAATAAATTTAAAAATGCAAATGGGTTAAGTAGTATTGATATGGGATGTGTGGCAGATTATGGGAGTTTTATTATTGACTATGATGGAGCAGAAGATCCGAATACCACTGACTTTAATCAAAGAATTTCCGATTATTATCTTAATCGAAGAATTAAAGGCTATAAGTATAGTAACGAGAATAGTTCTTTAATTACATTTTTTTTTCAGCTAACAAGATATCTTCAACAGAGTATTGGAACAGTTGCCGCTATTGATTTGAATGCATATTCAAAACAAATCGGATTTGATCTTGATCCTGAAATATGAGTTGAACTGAAATGGCATTTAATAACTGAAATTCTATTATGAATACTATACAGCCAAAATGGCCTTTCGTTGATTCCGCTAACCTGGAAGCACTCTGCAGAGTTTTAGGAGACACCGAAAAAGGGTTAACGGGTACGGAGATAGGAAGACTTCTTGCTGATTGTAATATAACAGATACTGACCCCCTGATAACTAAGTATAAACGTCTTTTTAATGCGTTAGGTCATTCGCAAAATGCAAATAATAATTCCACATTCATATTCAAATTCGTTTCTGCTTCAATGCAGCCAGCAAGATACTTTGCAAAACAGGATGAATTTAATTATCGTTTGAACGAGTTAAACAAGAGGCTATCGTTATTGGGATTCAAACTAACAGATCAGGCTAAATTTCAAAGTGTAAATAAAGCCACAACTCTTTCGGAAGCTGAACAAAGAGCGGGCCATTTTAAATTCAAACTCCAATTAAGAAATGCTCACAAAGAAATAATCAAATTCTGTGAAACGGAAATTAATCAAGAAAATTATTTCCATTCAGTTTTTGAGGGCGTCAAAGGGCTGGGAGATCGGTTGCGGCGCATGTCTAACGTTCATGCAGATGGCACTGCATTAGTGGAAACAGCATTCAGTACAGTTACGCCGCTTATTCGAATTAATTTATTGCAAAATGATACCCACAAAAGCGAACACTTAGGCTTTGCTAATATCATTAAAGGATTATTTAGCCACATAAGAAACCCAACAGCGCATGAACCTAAAATTAGGTTTCCAATTCCTGAAGATGAAGCATTAGATATTCTAACTATTGTTTCATTCGTCCATAAAAAATTAGACAAAGCATTATGACAAATATTAGCGAAGAAAAATACCCAGAATATTTTCCTCTTGTCTTTGACTGGTTTAGGAAAAATGTTCATGGTGAGGAATATCCTTATGCAATTCTAAGCTTGAGAAATACTTACAGAAAGCTGATTGAATTAATGCACCCTGTTACTGGGAACGTACTCTTTCGTGTAATTCTTAAAGTTACTGAAGAGCCTATTGATAAGAATTGGTTACCAGAACGAAATATTCCAGACCTTGACGAACTCTTCAATACAAAGACGGAAAATAACCTTTCAATAGTTACTGCAACCCAAGTTTGCTATATTCATGTTGATCAAAATGGAATTCCTGATTCCGCTATCTTGTATACGTATTCGCCACATGACGAAAAGTATCACAAGTTTGAGATTTAAGATTATTGATTTTAGTATCAAAATTTTAATTCACATAAAATAATCATAGTTAATAAATTGTTTGACTAAAACCTTTTTATTAACTTGCTATTGTAATTGATAAGAACAAGTAAAGCTCCGTTAAGTAAGATAATTTTCATAAAAAGCGACACACATTTTTCAATTGTATCTCTCAAGTCGCTGCTAATTAGTCTTCAAGGTTGAGTATTTTCTGTATCGGAAAGTAACTACATTTTTTTTACTGCCTAACTATTTGTCAATCTTTACTTTTAGCAAATTTTATTTAACTTTTTTGTTGCCCGGCCTCCTTTTGCCTATATATGTTGCCAAGTCCAAGTCTATTGCCAAAAATCCTGTACAGCCCGATGCTTAGCCTGGTAGAAGGACTTATGAATTTACCAATCATCTCTGAAATATGCCTAAGTCCATCTCCGACAAGAAGATTGGCAATGATAGCAGTGGTGTAGTAAATTATTATATTGCAGAAGTTCTTTCTCAAAATGATTACTATCCCTTCGGGATGATGATGCCGGGA
>CAZXMP010000002.1:0-98405 GCA_964641575.1 uncultured Chitinophaga sp.
CTCTGTTGCAGAAAATGATTTTTCATTGGCGAAAAAGTATAAAGCAATTCCGCTATTAAAAAAATCGTTTAGCCGTTACATTGACAGTAGTCTTGTAAAAAAAATCATTCAATTAGTTCAGCAAGAAAAATTTGATGTTATAATATGGGAACATCCTTACTACGCATGGCTGGCTAATCGTATCAAAAAGAAAACGGGTGTAAAAACCATTCTCCATACGCATAATATAGAATACCAGCGGTTCCGGTCTACCGGCAGGTGGTGGTGGCCGATATTGAAAGTGTATGAAAAGTGGGCTTTCAAAAAAGCCGATGGATTATTTTTTATTAGTCCTGAAGACAAGGAATTTGCGATTACCAAATGGGAAATAGCAAAAGAGAAATGTTTTGATTTACCATTTGGTGTAGCCATACATGAATCTCCATCGGATAAACCGGCCAACAAAAATATTGTAGCCCAACGACACGGCATTAACAGTAATGAAAAAATTATTCTCTTTAATGGTTTACTTAGTTATAGACCGAACCTTGATGCACTGAAAATTATTCTTACCGAAATCAATCCTTTATTACTTCTAGAAAATTCATTCCCCTATAAAATAATTATCTGTGGAAAAGGTCTACCTGAGGAAATGAATGAATTAAAATCCTATACTGATAAAAATATTCTCTACGCAGGTTTTGTTGATAATATTGAAACCTATTTTAAAGCGGCTGATATTTTTCTCAACCCTGTATTAAGTGGTGGTGGTATTAAAACAAAGATGGTAGAAGCAATTGCGTTTGGGGCTACCGTTATATCCACCCAAACAGGTGCTGCCGGCATATTAAAAGAAACTTGTGAGGAGAAATTGAAATTAGTGGCGGATGGAGATTGGAAAAGCTTTGCCCAAACCGTTGTAAGCCAGAAAGATAGAATTAATAAAACACCCACTTCATTTTACGATAATTATTATTGGAATAATATCATCCGCAATATAATTTCTACGGCTATTTAATTTGCACCTCTCAGGTAAAATAAATATTTTTATCAATCGGCTTTTACAATTTACCTAATACTTTACTTATGAAATTTTTGTTCCGCATCCCAACATTGGCATTATTAATAGCCATATTATTTATAAGTTGCCAAAAAGATGTGGACACACCACCGATAAATCCTCCGGTGGCTGAAGCAGGCCCCGCACAAGCCATTCAACTTCCGGCAAGCACCGTTACACTAACAGGTTCAGGAACTACACAGAACGGAAGCATTACCGGTTATTTATGGAGTTTAGTATCAGGTCCTAATGTTCCTGTTATTACAAGTCCTAGTTCTCCTACCACCACTTTTACAGGATTTGTAGCCGGCAAATATATTTTTCAATTTTTAGTTACAGACAATACAGGTTTAACAGATGTTGATACTACTTCTGTAACATTCACTGCTGCGCCTATACAAACGTTGACATTGCAGCCGGGAAATAACACTGCAAACGAAATCCATTTCGCTGGAAATGATATGGGATATAATGCCTCTGCACATGATATAGATATAAATGCAGGTTCATGGACTACCGGCGGCACTCCCTTAAACATGAGAGGTGCTTTTAAATTTGACTTATCTACAATTCCAGCAGGTGCTACTATTTTAACAGCTAAACTAAGTTTGTATACAAATCCAACTCTTATCAATGGAGATTTAACTAATGCCAATTCAGGTACTAATAACGCATTTTATATACGCAGAATAACTTCTAATTGGAGTGGCACTACTGCTACCTGGCAAACTCAACCAAGCAACACAACAGCAAATCAAATTACCATACCACATACCAATTTATCAACTCTTGATTTGGTTGATATTGATGTAGTGAACATAGTTAAAGATATGCAGACAAGTAATAACTATGGGTTTATTATGATACTGCAAAATGAAACACCTTATACTATTCGCCAGTTTTGTTCAAGTGTTCATCCCGTTGCAAACAAAAGACCAAAGCTTGTTGTGACATATCAATAAAACTTAAAAACATTCAGGCCGATTTTTCAAACTAATGATTCAGCACTTAGAAGAGTAGCTTACCAGTCAGCCTAAAGAAGATTCGTTTAATGAAAATTCTTGTTCCTTCTTTCAGGACATAGATTACTTTAAAGAAATAATAATAGAAGCCTTTCCCTTTTCTCAATCGCATTATTTCCAATTCATGTTTCATCATGGTATTGCGAAGTCCGAGTTGCTTTTTTAAACTTGTGCTGCCACTATTGATATGAATAATAGTAGTATCTGCAAAGAATTTTATTTCATATCCCAGTTTTTTAATTTGCTCACACCAGAGTTGGTCTTCTCCATACATAAAAAAACGGTCATCTAATTTTTGACCCGACAATTGGCCTAACACTGATTTAGGAAAAAGAAAAAAAGCTCCATTCAACCAATCACAATTCATATTCTCATCATGCTTAAAATATTTACCCAGCATTCGCTTTGCTCTTACCTGGTAGGGCATCATCATTAGTGGAATAAATCTAAACAGGTCTAGCAATTCCCAGCTTATACTTCTGAAACGGCGGGCTGTGTATTGAACTCTTCCGTTAGGATATACCATTCTACAGCCCGCAACTCCAATATTTTTTTGTGAACTCACATATTGGATTATTTTACTAATAGCATCTTCCTCTAAGATGGTGTCACTATTTAACAGCAGTAAATATTCACCTTTTGCCACTTCAACCCCCTTATTATTTCCATTAGCAAAGCCGCCGTTGATGGGATTTTTCACCAATTTAATATGAGCAAATTCTTGTAGAAACAAATCCGCATCACATTCTGTTGAAGCATTGTCCACCAGGATAATCTCATACTCCACTCCCTTCGTTTCTATAATTACAGAACGAATACAATTGCAGGTTAAGGCAAAAGTGTTGTAGTTGAGTATGATAACAGAAACTTTCATTTAATCATCTTCTTATTACGTAAATAAGACAATGTCATCATGAGTTTAGAAACAACTCCGATTTTAATTAAACCAGCAGGAACTTTATTTACATCTATTAATATAAGCAGAATAATACCTGGCCATTTTCCGGCAACATATTGTTCAAGCTGCTGTTGATTTTTAATCTTAAAATTTCTCAACAATCTCCACCATGCATCATATACCAGTATATTCTTTAAATGGCTAATGCCTGTTTTCTGTAAAAAGTAATAATTTTCCGGCAATTCCACTTGAGGGTTAGTATGGCACATGGCAGTTACCTGCTCCTCACTCATTCCTACATGTATTAATAAATCGTCTATATGATGTAAGCCTTCATCTTTTAACCTTCGATTGTAAAAATCAATATCTACCAACCACTTAATAGTTTTATCATAGGAAACATCACCATAGTTTCTATGCATTGAAACACTGGGAGGGCCTATTATATTTTTTGAAAGTAGAGATACAGCATCTTTCCTCAATTGTTTTATCCTAAAAGAAGATGGTCGCACCTGTTCTGTTCTTTTCTCCGGAAAGAACACATTCGTATAGGAAGAAAAAATAAATTTATCCTTGTTCTCCAATGCAGCATCGGCAAAAACCTGAAGACTTTTTTCATTGCTAAACCAATCATCATCATGCATCAACTTTATCCATGTACCATTCGCACGGCGTATTGCTTCATTCCAATTCTCTGGAGTACCAAGTGCAGAAATGTTTTTATGATAGTTTAATTGAAAAGAGCCTTTATACTTTTCACACAAATCACTAACATCATTGGTAGGGCTGTCATCGCTAACTATTACTTCAAAATCTTTATACGTTTGTATAGCAATTGAATCCAGCAACCGCTCTAAAAATTCTACCCTTTTGTAGGCTGGAATGCAAATTGATATGAAAACATTGCTCATTTCTGCTTAACTGATTTATGAATGTAACGCAAACCAAGTGGTTTATATAACAGGAATTTTAGTATAGAATAATATAGCCCTGGTTTTAAAAATAATTGCTGAATAAATAACCATTTAAATTTATTGCCCCAGCTAATTCGATAATTTTTCAAAACGTCGAGCCAAGTTTTAATTATTTTTTTATCGAGTCCAGCATTAGCCTGACCCTTTAAATAGACAGGCAATTTCCCTTTTTGATACTTGTGATAATCCATTGCTATCTTAACCCAGCTTTCTCCAAAATCTCCGCCTTTTGTTATATGCGTAATTAATATATCAAAGCTTACTGCTACCTTACAAAACAAAGCCGCCCTTGTACTAAAATCAATGTCATAGAAATGGAATCCGGTAAGATGCTCCTGGTCAAACCCTACTTGTTCCCATATTTTTTTTCTGCAGCATATAAATACACCATCAATACAAACTACTTCTTCTAGATCACTTCCCGAATGAGGATTCAGAAACAAATGCTCATCACCCCAACTGTACCGATGAACGATATTTGCACAATCCAACTCTTTTACACCACTATACCAACCAGAAAGATAGCCAGATTTGTATTTGCTCCCTGCCACACCAATTACTCCAATATTAGGCTGATTTAAAAAAATTGAGCTTATTTTGTGGCCCCAATTCATTGTTTCAAACAATATATCTTCATGGAGAAAACAAATATATTCAAACCGGGCCTGGTTAGCCATTGTATTGTATACTTCGCAGATACCTTTGCTATCCTGAAGATTGTCCCAGATGAGCAACTCATATTCAACCCCGATGGTAGAAGAAATGTTTTCTTTTACCTGTGAAAGAAACACCTGGTTGATTGAGCAAATAACAATTGAAATCATAATTATAACAAGCTATCCGGTAAATAGTAGATAAACTCTGAATCAAAGATGCAAAACAGTTCCTTTATAAAAAACTCCTGGCTAGGCTTCCAAAAAAAAATTAATTCACTTTTTAATAACCCCTACAGAGAAGTCAATTTGAACTGGCTTAAACTGAAATATTACAAGCATCTACCTGCCGGAAAACTTCGAAAACACAATTTAAACGGCAAATATATTTACTTCTATAGTGCTACAGAGCTTTTACACGGATTTAAGGAAATTTTCATAGAAAAAATTTACGAGCAGCCATTACAGAAGCAGCCATACATAATTGACTGTGGCGCTAACATTGGATTGAGTGTAATTTACATGAAGGAACAATACCCGGAAGCGAATATCATTGCTTTTGAACCGGATGAAAAAAACTATGAACTCCTTACGAAAAACATAAGTTCTTTTGGCTATTCAAATGTAGTCGCAAAAAAAGAAGCTGTGTGGATTGAAAACACTACACTGGATTTTTCGAGTGATGCTTCAATGTCGAGTAAGATTGAAATAAACGGCTCAGCAAATACAAATAGAGTAAAAGCAATCAGACTTAAAGACCAGATAGACAAAAAAGTTGATTTCTTAAAAATTGATATTGAAGGTGCTGAATTTGCTGTTTTATGCGACCTCGAAGAAAAACTTGATTTCGTAGAGAATCTATTTATAGAATACCACGGACTTTTCAATCAGCATACAGAACTTACAAAACTGTTTTCAATTATTTCTTCAAGAGGTTTTCAATACTATATAAAGGAAGCTGCTCCTGTATATAAAAGTCCCTTCACAAAAAGAAAAAATCCGGAAGTGCCCTATGATGTACAACTCAATATATTTTGCTTTAGGGGCTAATAAAAGTATTTTTAGGCTCCAAGTTCAATATGTTTTAAAAAAAGATTCATTCCTTCTTTTTTCTTTTCGTCTAATGTATAACTCAGATGCATGCGATAATATTTTCGAAGATCATATAGCTCAAATGAAATAGCAGCAACAATTTCATCAATATGGGTTAGACCAATAGCATTTGATTCATCAAACTCCTGTATAAATTTTTCTGGAAGCGGCTTTTTACTTACCCATGCTGCAAAAACAAATGGCAGCCCCGTTATTGCCCGCCATTCGGAACCAAGATCATAAATAAAAGTGGAAATTTTACGTTGCTCAAAAGCCCTGTCGCCAATCACTAATCCAGCGGTGGTTCCTTTTATTTCGTTGCGATAATCTTCGTTTATTGCTTCTACTATTTCGGGGTCAATACCCCAGTATTCTTTCATCAGGTATTTTAAAAGTGCAACAGATGTACGGCTCTGGTAATCGAGATATACTTTTTTTATTTCATGCATTGGCACTTCACTAAAAAGTGCTACGGATGCAATTTCACCTTCTGTACCTATACAGTAATTGCCTACAATATGATATTCCGAAAATTTGGAAAGAAGAGCAACCGGCACAAGTCCCACATCAATTTCATCATTAAGCAGCATTTGCCCAACCCGTGCCGGGTAATCACCAATTAGTTGAATTTGACTTTTTATTGGCTCTCTTTCCAGTCCATAGAGTAATGGTTTTGTATTCAGGTAATTAACTATACCAACTTTAATCTTGCCCAATTCAGTTATTTTTGCCGGGCAAAGATACAGGAACAAACCTGTCAGCCATAGCAATAGCGAAGGCCGGAACAAAAAATCAACAACAACTCATGGAACTAACAGCACTTACTTCTATTTCACCAGTTGATGGCCGCTACCGTAAACAGGTACAGCACCTGGATGAATATTTTTCTGAATACGGATTGATAAAATACAGGGTGTTGGTAGAAGTAGAATACCTGTTGTTCCTGGAGCGTAAAAAATTTTTTAAGCTGCCGGGTAAAGCTGCCAGGCATTTACAAAAATTAGCCGAAGATTTTGGCCCTGAGGATGCACAGGAAATAAAACAAATTGAATTTACTACCAACCATGATGTAAAAGCAGTTGAATACTTTTTAAAAAATGAATTAGAAAAAGTTGGCGGTGCAGCCGCAAAAGAATGGGTTCATTTTGGATTAACATCACAAGACATTAATAATACAGCCATTCCATTATCCTGGAAACATGCTATAGAATATGAATACCTGCCTGCATTATTAAATCTGAATACAGAATTAAAATTGTTAGCCAATCAATGGAAAGATATTCCGATGCTGGCGCATACTCATGGACAACCTGCCAGCCCTACCCGGCTTGGGAAAGAAATAATGGTTTTTGTAGAAAGGATACAGAACCAGATCGAGCAATTTATTGGTATTCCCTTTACGGGAAAATTTGGAGGTGCTACGGGGAATTTCAATGCGCATCATATTGCTTTTCCAAAAATAGATTGGATAAAATTTGCCAATGAGTTTGTTGCTCACATTGGTTTAAATCGTCAGCAATTCACCACACAGATTGAGCACTACGATAACCTGGCTGCTCATTTTGATTGCATGAAAAGGATCAACAACATATTGGTTGATTTTTGTCGTGATATATGGAGCTATGTATCCATGGAATATTTTAAGCAAAAAACAAAGAAAGGCGAAGTAGGCTCATCGGCCATGCCACATAAAGTAAATCCTATTGATTTTGAAAATGCAGAAGGAAACCTGGGAATGGCAAATGCACTGTTTGAATATCTTGCTTCTAAATTACCCGTATCAAGATTGCAAAGAGATTTGACCGACTCTACTGTATTAAGAAATATCGGGGTGCCATTTGCCCATACATTAATCGCCCTGCGTTCTGTTGAAAAGGGTTTGGGTAAGTTGGTGCTGAATGATCAAAAAATATATGATGATTTGGATAATAACTGGGCAGTTGTAGCGGAAGCTATTCAGACTGTTTTACGCAGGGAAAATTTTCCTAACCCTTACGAAGCTTTGAAAGATTTAACGAGGGGGGCTCAGCAAATAGATAAAAAGGCCATTCACAACTTTATTGATAAGCTAAAAGTGACAGACACTGTAAAAAAAGAGCTTAAAAAGATAACGCCGCACAACTATACCGGTATATAAAAAAAGAGTATTTTTAAGTTTGTTTTTACGAAAGCCCCCTTATGAGGTTTGCAGGTCTTCTTGTTCTTCTTTTTGTTTATAATTTTTGCTATGCGCAATTAAATGTCCCCTGCAACAACTGGCTTAGCACTCCCACTGAACCTTCTTTTGTAAATGTTGGTAATTTAAATGTTACTGGAACAACAATTACTGTTGAAGCACTTATTAACAGAACGCAACCATATGCAGGAGGTATAGGTAACGGAAACGAAGGTGATGTTGTTTCAAAACATGACAGCCCAAGTGATGTAAATTATTTGTTACGACCTAACCATGGATACATAACTACGTCTAATGGTTTTTTTGGAACTCCTGATATTTGTGAAATTGAAATAAATAAGACTTATCATATAGCAATGGTATATGATGGCACTACACTTAAATTTTATAGAAATGGCTTTTTAATGAGCCAGGTGGCTGCTACAGGCACCTTATTTCAAAACTCATGGCCTACAAGAATAGGACGATATACAGGTACTATTACATCATCCTTTTTAGGCTACACCAATGAAGTACGTATTTGGAATATAGCAAGAACACAAGCCGAGATCAGGGCAAATATGAATTCTTCACTGCCAAATCCCACAACACAGACTGGGCTATTAGCTTATTATACTTTCGATAATTTATTAAATAAACAAGGAAACCCTGCCTGGAACGGAACGTTAGGAGGTGGAGCTTCCATCAACGGCATTAATACTAATTGCAATTATTTTATAGACTCTTGTGCTACCCCCAACACTATCAGTAGTATCATTAACGATTATACTCCTATCATTGCAATAAACCCTTGTGCAAATAACATAACAGTAGAAGATGCTGCTGCATTCAACATTGGTGATACTGTACTAATGATACAAATGAAAGGTGCTGATATCGATGCTACCAATAGTGCAACATTCGGTACTATAACAAATTACAACAACGCTGGTAACTATGAATTCAACTATGTAAAAAGTAAAACCGGAAATATCATCGAACTAAAAAACACTATCGTCCGGCAATATGATATACCCATTGGTAAAGTGCAACTCATAAGAGTACCCTATTATCAAAATGCAACCATTACTTCTACACTAACTTGTTTGCCATGGGATGGAAATAAAGGAGGTGTTCTTGTTCTCAATTCTGCCAATGCGATTACTTTAAATGCTAACATTGATGTAAGTGGCAGAGGCTTTAGAGGCGGCACAGGTTTCAACTCACAAACAGCGGTACTCAATTGTTTTCAAAACAATTATTTCTATCCGCAAAGCAGCAATGCAATTGCCGGGCAAAAAGGAGAAAGCATTGCTTCTCCGGCTGCCAGTATTAATTATGGAAAAGGCAGTGCAGCAGGCGGTGGCGGTGGCGGACTTGGCCACAATAGTGGCGGCGGTGGCGGTGCAAATGGGGGTAACGGTGGACTTGGCGGTTACTCCTTAGATGCTTGTGGTAATGCACCTTTTGATAATCGGGGTATTGGTGGTCGCAGTTTTGCCTATACAACCGCAGCTAATAAAATTTTTGCTGGCAGTGGTGGCGGTGCAGGTCAGGCTGATAATACGGGCAACCCTGTTCCCAATGGAGGCAATGGAGGCGGTATCGTCATTATTATTTCCAATACACTTACTACGAACGGAAATAGAATTCTAACAAACGGAAACAATGGATCAGCATGTGTTACACCCCCTGCTACTGATTGTCATGATGGCATGGGGGGTGGCGGTGCCGCTGGTTCCGTCTTATTAAATGTTAATCAGATAATTGATAATACAACTGTAGAAAATAAAGGAGGTAATGGTGCTAATATGGTTGGCTCAGTTGCGTTAGGTGGAAGAATCGGTGCAGGTGGTGGTGGTAGTGGTGGACTTCTTTTTTTAACTAACGGTTCATTGCCAGCAAATGTATCCAACATAAATACCGGCGGTGCAAATGGAGTGCTTACACAAGATGCAGGAAATGCATGGGGAGCAACTGCAGGACAAAATGGAACTACTTTATTCAACCTTGCAATTCCTGTTGCAACTACTTTATTCAAAGCAAATATTGATTCCGTAAGATTTACCAATACCATCACTAATTGCAGTCAATTTAATTTCCAGGGGCTGGGTTACACCAACAGCAATCCTATCGCCAACTGGCAATGGTATTTTGGAGACGGAAATACTGCCAATACACAAAACACATCGCATACTTATTCCACCACCGGAACATTTACCGTAAAATTGGTAGTTACAGATATAAATGGATGTAAGGATAGTATATCAAGAGATATAACTGCTGCCAGTGCTTTAGATTTCGACTTCACTTATAAGCCTGATGTTTGTAACCCACTATCAGTACAATTTACCGGCGTAGGTACCAGTAATCAAAATCCTTACTGGTCTTTTGGTGATGCTACAACTACCACTGGCACC
Organism: uncultured Chitinophaga sp.; assembly: GCA_964641575.1. Classification (GTDB taxonomy): domain Bacteria; phylum Bacteroidota; class Bacteroidia; order Chitinophagales; family Chitinophagaceae; genus JJ008. The sequence continues at coordinate 10,254 of CAZXMP010000002.1, forward strand.
ACATCACCAATACATCTTTATCCTGCTGCGGGCAATTACATTGTGAAGTATAGCGTAAACAATGGACCTTGTACAGACACAGTAACAAAAACAATCAGCATCGGGGTAATTAACGATAACATCATCCTCACCCCAGATACCACCATCTGCTTCGGCACTACCAAACAGCTTCGTACCAGTACCTCACTTGGTTTTTGCTGGACACCAACAACCTATTTAGACAATCCGAATTCAGCCAACCCAATTACATCTACACCAGAAAATATAACCTATTACTTTACAGCCGAAATACCCGGAACAAATATTATTACCAACGGAAATTTCAATGCCGGTAACACCGGTTTTACTTCGGCTTATACTTATGCAACAACCAATACAACAGAAGGACAATATTTCGTAGGCCCGAGTCCGCAGGCATGGAATGCTTCCTTAAGTAATTGCGGCGATCATACAAGCGGTAATGGCAATATGATGCTGATAAACGGTGCACCGACTCCGAATGTTAAAGTGTGGAGCCAGACGGTGACCGTTACACCAAATACCAACTATGCTTTTTCTACCTGGATACAGGCACTGTGGCCGCCCAATCCTGCACAATTGCAATTTTCGATTAATGATAATGATGTAGGTACGCTTATTACAGCTAGTCTGCCTACCTGTACCTGGACACAATTTTATACTACCTGGAATTCCGGCAATAATACAACGGCTAACATTTCCATCGTTAATAAAAACACACAGGTTATCGGTAATGATTTTGCACTGGATGATATTTCATTTGCACCGGTACTTATTAAAAGAGATTCAGTAAAAATAATCGTAGACACTCCACTTGTTGCGGCTACTAACAGCACAGCTATTTGCGAAGGCACCTCCATTCAATTAAATGCGACTGGTGCTTCGACGTATAGTTGGACTTCCGGTAGTAGTTTAAGCAATCCTGCTATTGCAAATCCCATTGCTACACCTACCGCTACAACTCGCTATATCGTTACCGGCATTACATTGGCAGGATGCGAAGCAAAAGATACCGTTGACATTACGGTAAATTTAAAACCAACGATCACAAAATCAGCTAATGATACTATTTGTGTACCCAATTCTATTCTTTTATCAGCTGGTGGTGGTGTGGCCTACAGTTGGTTACCTGCTGCAAGTTTAGATAACCCATCATCTCCCACTCCGCTTGCCACACCAACAAGTACTACTACATACATTGTAACAGTTACTGGTGCCAATACCTGCACTAATACAGATTCTATAAAAATTGAAGTAAGATCCGCCAGTTCATTTAGCATCAATCCGCCAGACCAGGTATGTATCAATGCTCCAATACAATTGTCAGCGGGTGGAGGTGATATTTATTTATGGCAGGCAAATCCAACACTTAGTAATACTTCTATTCCAAATCCAACAGCCACGCCTACTGCTACAACAACTTATTCTGTATTGATTACTGATACGCTTTGTAATTACAGTACTACTTTATCTACCATGATTACGGCATTGCCGCTACCCACCATACGAACTTCCAAATCAAACGACATTAACTGTGTGCTCTCACAAAGTAATTTAGCTGCAACAGGTGCTGCTACTTACATCTGGTCGCCGGGAGCTACGCTAAATACAACTACAAGTGCAACACCAATTGCAAGTCCAATGGTAACTACAAAATATATTGTTACTGGTACAAACAGCAATGGGTGCATCAACAATGATTCTATTACTGTTAACGTTACAAAAGATAACCTGGTAAATTACCAGATGCCAACCGGCTTTACTCCAAACAACGATGGCTTGAACGATTGCTATGGAATTAAATACTGGGGCACTATTTCTGAAATTGAATTCAGCATCTTTAACCGCTGGGGCGAACGGGTTTTCTATTCTACTAAAGTTGGTGATTGCTGGAACGGTATGTACAAAGGAGTATTACAGGATACCGGTGTATTCGTCTATATGATAAAAGCAAAAACCGATTGCGACCCTGTTGTATTCCGGAAAGGAACATTTATACTTATCAAATAAAATTTCTCTGCCAACAAAAGTACATGCCCTTATTAAGAGGCATTCGTTCTAAAACTTCCCATACTGCCATTACAGGCAAATAAAAGTACTTTACCATTCTCTCCTGTAAAATAACGGCTATTGTATTCAATCAGTGTTAATTAGCCAAATACAATCACTTTTTTTATTGCAGGCTCTAATTCGTTTTGTCGTAAAAAAACAATCCGCTATATATCGGACTTACTTACAAATTATCAACAAACTTATACCATGGCAGTTTACAGGCGATATAATTTTTAAATTGAATACGAAACCATTACCAACTTAACCTTTTGCTATGTCATCAAAAAAAGACAGCCGTTCTTTCAATGAAAAAAGAAGACGGCTACTGAAATTTTTAGGACTCGGCAGTGCTATCTTTTTAAGTAAACCCGCTGCTACACAAATAAGGGTTACCAAACCAACCAATGAGATCACCAATCTTCAAGCGGCTCCCCGCTTTATTACTATTACCCTCTTACGACAATTTGATCTTCTTTCTTTAGAACTCCGCTATTATAATTTTACGCTGACAGGAAACACTTTACAGAAAAAAGGAAATCCCGCATATGTGGTAGTGCTGTTTCAACCACAATCCATGAGTGAGCAGGCATGGAAAGAAGAAGAAAATGCTATCGAGTCGCCAACGGTTCCCGGCAGAATGTTGATCGGCGGTGAAAGCAGGCTGGTCTTTTCTATTCCCGCCAATATTACTTCCATCCCACTTGATGTAAAAGAAATGCTCGCCTGGGAAAAATATAACCTCGTAGTAAACGACAGAGCAAAACAACCTTCTTCTGGTAAAGCAATTATCAATCCACCGGTAAACCCTAAAATTGACAAACTTCAAAAAAGAATAAACACTGCTACAAGAATAAAAAATGTAGTATCCGGCAGAGGTATCACCAAAGATGAAAAACAAATTCTCAACAGGGAGATAGTACAGGAAGAACGAAACAGCCGGGCAGATGCTATCGTTAATGTGCGGGAAAACTTAACAGCACTTGCGAAAGATCCGGTAGGTCCATTAACGGAGTTAGAAACTTCGCTGGAAGTACCCATGCGGCTGTATCTGTCCCCAACCAGTATCGCAGGATGGAATCATATTAGAAAACTGAATGCGGATAAAGGAATTTTAAAAGAGACCAACCAACTCTTTGAACTCTGGCATACCCGCATGGGAACAAAAACAAAAAATGGCGGCGCTGATGAAAGCTCATTGACCAATGAGCAAAGGATTCTCCGGGCTATGTGGGCCGATGATGCAAAAAAAGACTATAAAGAAGCTGTCATTCCTAAAGTTGATCCTTATCTCGGTCTTACTTCCATGAGCAATAAAGACCGGCATCGCATTGTTCATGAATCATCTAATTTCCAGATACCCGGTTTTGTACCACAACCGATCAAAGCCTATAAATTATTTCTTACCACATTGGGTGCATGGCTCGATAGTGAATTGGTGGTAGAACGAAAAAAACTTCAGGATGCTAATATTTTAAGCGGCAATAATAATAATGCACTGAATCTTTTAAAATGGCGGCATATTGAAACACTTGGCCGGGAGCATTATGTTGAAATAGTAGAAGCCGGAAACATTATGCCTTTCGGACATGAAGCTGTACTAATAAAAATTACGGAAAGAAAACCACATGCAGGTACCGGAACGGCTGCCAACTTTCAACGGATGATCGTTGTGATCACTGAAATTGTAAAAGATTACAACTATCGTGACAGCAAAGGCGAGTTTATGAATTTCAGTTTCAGCAAAGTAGAAATGATAACCACTTCCTCTCCCTTGCTGGATTTTAATAAGAAGAAATTAGTGGACGCAGCAGATATGGTGGCTACCGATCAATTTGTTATCCGCAGCAACAACCAGGATGTTCCTTTTAAAATTAAAGCAGAAGACCTGGATGGAAATTTTGTTGACTTTACAGTACCGCTTGCATTTATCAGCACCAATGTATCAGGCAGTGCTTCTAACAGAACAAAACTAGTGGAAGCTTATAACAACGGATTTAAAATATCGAATAACACTGATCTCAAAGGACAAAAATTTACCCTGGCCCCGCAGGTAAAAAATGGAAATGATACAACCTATGTAGCAAAGCAAATTACTTTCGGTGCCAGAACATATACCAATGCAAACGAACCACAGGGATTTCTTCCGGTACTCAAACAGGCAAATATCATCGAACCTTCTTATCAAAGATTGACCGGTGTTGCTCAACCCGTTTCAGTTTCGTTAGAAGATGATAACAACAAAGGCCATGTATTTGCCAAATTCAATTTTGCACAAGCCGTAAATTTTGCAGGCCAAAGTGATAAGACCGGTGGTATGGCCACACCCAACTTCAACCTCAGTGGTTTATCAAAACTCGCCGGTGCTATTGGTGGCGACATAAGCAAATTTAAAAACGCAGCCGCCAGTGCGGATGATTTCTTTGATGTCAGCAATCTGCCTGATCCAAAACTATTCGGTGTATTTAAATTAAGTGAGATATTAAACTTTGTTAGTGGCGATGCCAGTTCCTATGATCTTGCAAAGCCTTTAATTGACAGGGCACCAAAAATTCCCAACCTCACCACCGAAGAAACAGCCGATGAATACATTACTTCCTATGTTATTAAACCGCAATTAAAAAATATTGACCTCGGCTTTGTTCAATTTGTAAAAAAAGGTGGCTCTTCTTTCTCTATCGTTACACAGGCAAGAGTAAAGAAAAAAAATCCAACGGGTGTGCCATCATTTGGAACGGATGCTACATTGACAGCTTTTAAGATTGCAATTCTTAAAGGCCTCATCAATATTGATTTTAATAAGATCAGTTTTGTAACAGAAGCTGGTAAAAAAGCAGATGTGAGTGTAGAAATGGCGAACCCCTGTGTGGTGTTTGGCGGTGCATTGGCTTTTATCAATAATATAAACTCACTCATTCCTTCTGATGGATTTTCTGACCCGCCTTATCTCGATGTGTCGTTAACCGGTATCAAATGTGGTTACTCATTGGCTATTCCCAATGTGCAGATGGGTGTATTCTCATTAAGTAATATGACACTGGGTGCAGAGGTCAATCTTCCTTTCACCGGTGCACCACTCACTTTTGGTTTTAATTTCTGTACACGGCAACAACCATTCTGTCTCACCGTATCCTTCCTGGGTGGTGGCGGTTTCTTCGGAATGGAAATAGACCTGCATGGCATACGAATGATTGAAGCTTCATTAGAATTTGGCGCAGCCGTTTCCATCAACCTCGGTGTAGCCAGCGGTGGTGTAAGTATCGTAGCCGGTATTTATTTCAAAATGGAATTAGTAGATGGACAAAACTCCACCACCCTTACCGGTTATGTCCGCATCAATGGTTCGGTTTGTATTCTTGGATTAATTACAGCAAGTATTGAATTATACCTGGCCTTAACTTATCTCATCGATAAGGAAAAAGCTTTTGGTGAAGCAACGCTGAAAATGAAGATTGAAATTTTGTTCTTCAGTGCTTCTGTCACACTTCATACACAACGAACATTTAAAGGAAGCGGAAAAGATCCCAACTTCCAGATGGCCATTAAAGAAAATGAATGGCTGGAATATTGTGCCGCTTATGCCGCTTAACCTTCTGTTGATTTTAAAAGACCAAAACAATGAAACAAAAGATTATACTCACAGCACTTCCCAATGGTATTGCAAAGAAACAGGGCACTAACACGGTTAATGCATCAGTAGCTGTAAGCCTGCAGGTTGAAGATGTAAATACAACTTTACAGAATGTACCCGATATGCTCAACTGGGCAGAAAAAGTAAAGGCAGGAAAATTTACTGTTTATATTAATGGTGCTGCGGTACAGGCTAAAGTGGTGAGTAAGGAAGTAGATGTACAGCTTTGGAAAAACCTGTTTGCCTCAACAGTTAAAGTAAGATCATTTGTACAGGAAGATCTGAGCGACCGGCCAATTCTTTCTTACCCCGTAAAACACATCATCAGTTTTGTAAAAGATACCATCACTACAATGGGCAATCAATTTGCCGATGATTTGCCGGATAGTAATTATTATACAGATAGCGCAACTTTCAAATCAATATCAGATTATACGCTGATACCTTATCCAAAAAGAGGCCGTGAAAAATTCAAACTGGAAAACATCGTTTCAAGAATACCAACCGACAGAAGAATAAATGAATTGTTGAGAAAAAACAAAGCGATCCCTTTTAATGCCACAGCTAGCCCGACTTTTGATTTTGCACAACTAAAAAACTTTCATGGCCTATACAGTAAAAAAGAAGTAAAGAATCATGTGCCGGTACAAAAACCCGATTTTGAATTTCATGATATTCTTTCCGTCATCGCTGCCTATCCGCAGTTGTTAAGGAAATTAGGTTTGATCTTTGACCTGGAGTTTACATTACCTGCCTTAGTGCTGAATAAGATGGAGCCAACCATTCGTATTGCATTTTCGGGAATCAACTTTACAACCGCTACTACTATTTCTTGTCCCCCATCAGCCTATGTAAAAACAAATAGTGGTTTTTACCTGAGTGCAAAAAATGATAGTTTGATAAACAGGGGTCATTTAAAATTAAATACCGATGCCTTCACCGTTTTCCAGGTGGATACAGATGGAGCAGGATTAAAACTCTGCCAGATGATCGACAACCTGCAACTAAAAAAAGCAAAACATATTTTTTATGCGGTGGATAATTTTATTCCCAGCGAAAATTTAGTACCGCTCTTTAATAATGAGGCTCCAACAAAAGAAGGTTTACCTGTAAACAGAACCGCCGGTATTGCAGTAGCAAAAAATGGAATGGCTGCAGGTGTTCAGCAGAAGTTTGTACGCATGAATGCACTTAAACCGGCATTGATTGCAAATGGTATGACACCGGATGGATTAACTGGTACCAATGCTACTTATATTCTTCCGGCAGAAATTTTATATGCCGATGATCTGAATCTCGGTTATCGTATGGATGTGCAACCGGAAGGGATGGGTGGCAAATGGTTCAGCCTGCATAAAAGAAATAATAAATATTCTTTTATTAACTCCGGCAACAACTATATTGATATTCCTGATATGCCGGCCGATGAAGGTTATATTCAAATTGGTGCAGCAGAAGAAGATACTGATTCCGGTAAACAATTAAAGATCGGCGAAGCCATTGCCCGTTGGGATGGATGGAGTTTAAGTGTACCGCCTCCCGGCAGTGCATTAAATGATCCGATGCTCGATAATGAAGAAGACATTTATGACAAGAGCAATCCTGCTTCAAGAATTAAAGAAGAAAATAAATACAGGGCACCCATTTCACAAGATTTCAAACTGAGTGTAACACCCGCTGTTGAAAAAGGAACACTACCCATGCTTCGCTTTGGAAAAAGATATTCCATTAAAATAAGAACGGTGGATGTGGCCGGCAATAGTGTAGACCATACATTCACTCCTGAAAATGCAGCGCAGGCTATTGTACCCAATATCCGCTATATGCGGTACGAACCTGCTGATACACCATTTCTTTTATTGGGCAATAAAATGAAAGATGGGGAGTCAAGCGAAATGATGGTGATAAGAAGCAATGAGAACATCACCGTTGAAGAATATGAAAAAACAATTGCCGGAAATAAATACATAGCTGATTCAGTTCGCCATGTAAAACCTCCCCGCTGCACGGTAGAGAGAGCTACTACACATGGTATGCTCGATAAAGGATTTGGTGAAGCCAATGCAGCACAGGCAGCATCCTACTATCAAAAAATTGTGGCAGAAAAAGATCCGTTGTTCAAAGAAGAAGATAACAGTCCCAACCTGCAAATATTTAATCCCGACCAACAACTCTTACCGGTGGAATATCTTGCCGACCCGATGGCTGCCGGTGTTACCTTCTTTATTTCTTCCAGCGACCCCAATCCTAAATTGCCCAACCCGGAAACAGTTACCAGGAGGATCAGTTTCTTTTTTGATGAAGAAGTAACCACCGATGCACTGGCGAATAAATTGGCTTCCACCGATGAATGGTTTAATCCAAAAACCTTCCGCATTTTACTGAGAGAAGGCAATCCTTCCATTAATTGGGAAGCTTCGTCCCGCACATTAAAAGTTACGTTGCAGAAAGGGGTGATCTTTAGAATGAACTATGCTTCCTTCTGGCGGCCCGGTGAGTTGTTACGTCAATCCGGCATATTGGAAATGATGGGACTTAATAATTTAAACACTGCCGTAGGAAAACGCATTGCAGGCGGACAACACTGGATGTTCTCACCCTGGCGGCAAATTAGTTTTGTACATGCTGTGCAACAACCCATCAGCGTTGATGCAACAGGAAAAAAATATCCGGCCATCGTCAACATGGTTCCGGATAGAGATTATGGAGATAATTTCTCCTGGCTCAATACACAGTTGCTGGTGCATGGACCATCAACCGGGCAATTTGACCTGGATGCTGACTGGCAGGATTGGATAGATGATGTAGAAGAACCAGCTTTGCAAATTGTAGATGTAAAAGCAAAAGTTTTTCACTTCACTACGTTGTACCTGGTATTCGATTATGTATTTGGAGACCTCAACGGAATAAAGAACAATCCATTCAAAGCATTGAAGCATACGTTCAACGATACCAAACATCGGTTCATCAATTATCATAGCATTGCCACAACGAGATACAGGGAATATTTCTTTATGCTGATCAAAGAAAAAGGAAATGCTTTTAAATTAACAACCGAAGGAGAAATCTTAAAAAAAGTAAATATTCTTAGCAGTGCAAGACCGGCAACACCACAGGTAGAATATGTGATCCCCACTTTTGAATGGAGCAGGGCTACTACCGGAAAGAAAACAGTGACCGGAAGAATTTCCGGGCTACGGGTTTATTTAAAACGTCCCTGGTATAGCAGCGGCGAAGGCGAACAATTAGCAGTCGTTCTCATGTTCCCGAAAGTAAGCGATAATATCGGCGGCTCTGTGGGTGCTACTTATACCACCTGGGGCACCGACCCTGCAAGACTATCTGCTTCTTTACCCAATGGAATCACACCAAGGCATACCGATTTTGTAAACCTGAAACCCGGCAATACAGATATGGTGGCAGTAGCAGAACATCCCACTGCAAAAGTGGCTGTAGCTGCATTTGATGTTAAGTATGATGAGGACCGCCAGTTGTATTATGCCGACATTATGTTCAACTCAGGTGCTGCTTATTTTCCATTTGTACGATTAGCTTTAGCAGCTTATCAACGACATTCAGTTAGAAAAAATGATACGGATTGTTGCCTCTCACCTATTGTGCAGCCTGATTATATTCAGATACCGGCCCCAAGAGCCAGCTCGGTTGAGTTTGGTGCATCAAGAAGAAATGTAACCGTAGCCATCTCCGGTACCATTGCAAGAATGGCACAGGTTCCCGAGTACCGTTCAAGAGTTGATTTTATTATCGAGGATATGGATATTCCTTCATCAGAAGAAACAACGATCAGTTTGGATAAAAAACCCGTTGACAGTTACCAATATGTGTTGAAGTCAACGGATATCGTTAACAATGCTTTCTTCCATAGTCACCAGTTCCAATTACCGGCAGCGTATTCATCTAAAGCATTCCGCATAAAAGTATTGGAATACGAACTCATCACTTACGACCCGTTAAAACCAAATCCCAATCCCGGCGGTGCCAACTTCGGTAGTATGCCATTAAAAGAAAGATTGGTATTTGCTGATGTGTATGAGGTAAAAACAGAATTTGGAATAAGTAACTAGTCGGGAGTCGTTAGTCAGGAGTTCGGAGTCGGCGTGATGAAGTATAACTTCAACATATATTTTATTCTGCGTGTTATTCTCTAAAAAGAATTGCGCAGCAAAGATCTGTGTAATCTGTGGCCACCTGTATTTGTATTCATCTCAACCCAAAACTCTCAACTCCTCAACTTCTTTCCTAATAATCATCACCAGCAACTCCTTCTCCCCTTCCATCTTTTTCTCCAGCAATTCAAACCCCACTTTCCGCAACACATTTTCCGATGCTGTATTTTCCGTTTCCGTCACTGCATACAATTCCATCAATGGCGTACGGGTATGAAAATATTCTACACCTCCTTTTGAAACTTCCGTGGCATAACCCCTTCCCCATACTTCCGGAATAAACGAATACCCCAACTGAATTCTTTCCGGCTCTTTCGGTATCGGACAAATCACAAAACATCCCACAAATCGTCCACTCTCTTTTTCATTCACCGCCCAGCGGCCTAAATAATCATGCGGTGGTAAAAACAGGATCGTAGATTCAAATCGTTTATCGCAATCTTCCCTATTCTCCGCCGGACGTATGTACTGCATCACCTTCGGATCGCTATGCAGAATAAAATAATTCTCATAATCATCTGCGGTAAACTCCCGAACGATGAGACGTTCTGTTTCAAAAATAATAAGCCCCCCTGCCCCCCGATAGGGGGTTCTTGTACTCCGATTATCGGAATTACTTTTTTTTATTTGAGAGCTGGGCTTTATTGTTTTCAAAAAAATTTTAAGGCTTTGTTGATTTCGAAATTAAGAACTGCCACACTTTGATATCAATAAACAAATCTTTTACTCTCGGCTTTCAGCCCCCACCTTCGGGGGCAGGGGGGCTGGGCTCCCCTTCGGAGTCAGGGGCTTATTTATGTATCTCACTCGTATAATGAAACGCAATCTCCGGGTTATTCGCAATCTCCGTATTCAAAAACCATTCACTCTGCGCCAGGTACACCATATGCCCATCCTTATCTTCCCCAATATTCGCCTGCTTAAAACGGGAAAAGTCCAGCAACTTTTGCTGATCCGTAGAGGTTAACCAGCAAGCCTTATAAAAAGGCAATGAGTTAAACACCACACTTGCACCATATTCATGCAGCAACCGATATTGGATCACTTCAAACTGCAGCTCACCCACACAACCGATGATCTTTTTATTCCCGCCAAACTGGGTAAACAACTGCGCCACCCCTTCATCCGTTAATTGCAGCAAACCCTTCTCCAGTTGTTTGGTCTTCAACGGATCCTTATTTACCACTTCCTTAAATATCTCTGGCGAAAAAGCAGGGATACCCGTAAAGAAAAAATTCTCTCCTTCTGTCAGTGTATCACCAATTTTAAAATTACCCGTGTCAAACAAACCCACCACATCACCGGCATAGGCATCTTCTATCACAGATTTATCTCTCGCCATAAACGAGTACGGGTTACTAAAACGAACATCCTTATCTAAGCGAACATGATGAAAGTATTTGTTCCGTTCAAACTTACCAGAGCAAACCCGGAAGAAAGCAATTCTGTCTCTATGCTTCGGGTCAAGGTTCGCATGAATTTTAAAAACAAAACCACTCATCTTATCTTCTTCCACATTCACGGGGCGTACCGTTGTTTCCCTGCTGCGGGGTGTAGGTGCTATGCGGATGAACGTATCCAGCATTTCCTTCACCCCAAAATTATTCACCGCACTGCCAAAAAATACCGGCGCCACTTTACCATCCAGGTAATCTTGTATTTTCAGGTCACCATGCACAGCTTCTACTAATTCCACATCCTCTCTTAATTGTACAGCATTTTTTTCTTCGAGCAGCTCATCTACAACGGCATCATTCAAATCATTTATCATCACTTTTTCATCAGCGGTCGCTTTGGTACCGGCAGTAAACAACACTAAATTCTTATCATGCAAATTATAAACCCCTTTAAATTCCTTACCACTGCTTATCGGCCATGTCATCGGATGCAGCGCCAGGCTTAGTTCTTTTTCCACTTCTTCTATCAGGTCAAAACGGTTCTTACCATCCCGGTCCATTTTATTCACAAAAACGATCACTGGTGTATCCCGCATCCGGCACACTTCCATCAGGCGGCGGGTTTGTGCCTCCACCCCGTTCACACTATCAATCACCAGTATCACACTATCCACTGCCGTTAGTGTACGGTAGGTATCCTCCGCAAAATCCTTGTGTCCGGGAGTATCCAGCAGGTTTATCAGTACGTTGTTGTATTCAAAACTCATTACCGAGGTAGCTACGGATATACCCCGTTGCCGTTCTATCTCCATAAAGTCGCTGGTAGCATGTTTCTTTATCTTATTGCTCTTAACCGCACCCGCCACCTGTATGGCACCGCCAAACAGCAAAAACTTTTCCGTCAGCGTCGTTTTCCCCGCATCCGGGTGAGAGATTATCGCAAATGTCTTCCGCCGTGCTATTTCGTTGTGATATTTCATGCCCCGTGCCCCTAAAGGGGGATTATGTAGTTTATAATTTGAATAGTCTTTAAAGGCGGCAAAGGTAAAGGGAAGTTGCGAGCTATGAGTTGCGAGTTGCGCTGTAATACAATCCTAAAAAAAAGAAAGAGATGATTGATACATTATAGCTGTATCTCTTTTTTGGGGATTCGATGTTTATCTTTTTTCTGCTGTTGTTCGTTTTTCTTGTTGTGTTTTTGATTTGTTTGCTGTAGATGATTATTACCTCGGTTTGGAGAATAAATTCTTGGTTTTTGAATGAAATTTTGGCGTTTTTGTTGGGCTTTTAGCGGCCGAAATTGACAAATTTGCTAAAACAGTTGACAATTACTTTATTATAGTTATCAATTACTTTACTGTAGATGGCTATTTCTTTGATGTAGATATCAATTATTTTATTGTTGTTGGCTATTGTTTTAATGCAGAAAACAATTATTTTAGTGTTGGAAACGGTTACTTTGGTGTAGATGGCTATTTCTTTAGTGCAGATGGCTTTCCGTGTAGTGTAGATGTGAATTACTGTTATGTAAATGCTCATTTCTTGGATGTAAGAAGCCAATCTGGAGGTGTAAATGGCTGTTTCTCTATTTACAAAGTCTAAAAATCAATTAGTTATGATAAATCTGAATGTTGCAAGCCTTTTAGGGAGCCGTGGAGTGGACAATGCGAGCAAGTACCTGGTGCAAAAGGGGATGAAGTACCACACTGTGAACCGGTTGCTGATGGGAAAGACGGATAGTATGAGCTATGCGACGCTGGAACAGCTTTGTATTTTGTGTAATTGTACGCCGGATGAGTTGTTTGTGTGGGTGGAGGGTGATATTGGTGGCATACCGAAAGATCATCCGCTGCATAAGTTGAAGGCGAAGGAGGCGGTGGTGAACCCGGTTGAAAGGATTAAGAGGATGAGCCCGGCGAAGCTTGCGAAGTTGAGGGAGTTTATGGATGGGTTGGAGAGGGAGTGATTTTTTGAATTAATCTCCATGTTCATATTCAAAATCGAAAAGCTTTTTTGGATGAACGCCTAAGCCTTTTGCAAGAGCAACTGCTATAGATATTGAAATACTATGTTCCGCATTGATAGCTCTATAAACTTGTTTTGTTTCAATCCCTCCTATTGCGCCGACATCTTCGGCAGACTTGCCCTTAGCATCCATTAACTTCTTAAGATGGTTGCCAAAAGCAATTAAATATTTTTCGTTTCTAACTTTCACATGGTGAAAGTCGTTTGATGTGTAAAATTAAACTTGTCAAATTTGACAATTTGAATTATTTGTTTTTCCTTCGTTCTCTAAATCTTACAAGATGGGATTAGAAGCTTGCCAGTTTGAAGATTATATGCCTCGCTTACTTAGCAGAAAAGAGTTGAAAGACCCTGAGTTTGTATTTACTTCCTTTTTTGAAAGTTTTGATTTGAAGGATGCGAGGGAATATTTGCAACATTCTTTGACTCTGATGATAGAAAAGAACATAACACAACAGAGCTACAGGCATGAGGAAGAAAATATCCGGTTCTTTTTTGAGAAAGTAGAGAAGATGATGGAAGCTGCGTGGATGATGAAAAACTGAAAACACTTATTGTTTGATAAGGAAAAAAGGATAATATTTGCGGACTCCCCACCCCGGAAACACTCCTACGCTTTTGATTTGAGAGAAAATTATACTTGTTGTGGGTGATAATGGCAACAACGGCATTTAGCTTTATAAAGACAATGATATTCATAAGATCAAAATTTTTTATTAGACCAATTGTTCTTTACTGGACTGTTGGTTTATTAGTCGTTGGCGATATCTTCTTTTCAAAATATATTCCTCATAATAACCGACATGCTGTTGAGATAATTTTAACCTTAATCTATATCCTCCTTTTTTTATGGACAACCTTCTATTTGCTTTTCAAATCATTGAGCAAATGGGAAACTGAAAATGAAATTGAAGAACTTGAAGAAGAAAGGAAGGAATCACCAAGGCGGTTTGAGACTTTTGGAAAAGAAAATTTGCTTTTGTATTATAAAACAGTTCAAGAAAAGTTTTCACATAATACCCGCTTTATCCATATTCTTAAGAAAAAGGAAAAATTAACTGATAAGTCTAATATTGGCAACTACTTTATAATTCTACTAATTTTCTTTAGTAGTCAATTTTCTTACGACTATTTGAAACCAATTGGCTCTATTATTTTCATTTCTTTAGCTTCAGTATGTATTTTGTTTTGTATAAGAATAATAGTTTGGGAGGGATTTGGAAGGAAGAATTTTATCTCGCCTATTATAATAGGACATGCACTATGTATATATCTATTATTCTCTTGGGGAAAAAACTCTTACATTAGAGGTTATGGCAATGAGGTTATCGGAAGTTACTTTGAAAAACCCGAATATAGGACTCGATATTATGTAAATATCGCTCCAGTCGACGAACGTAACATTCTTGAAAAGCCTAAAACATATCTTCACTTGCAGGCTGAAATTTATGTTTTTTCAGAAGCAGAAGAAGGAGAAACTTCTGATGGATATTTTACCTCAGAACACACTAGTTCTAATTTATCGAAATATATAATTGTAGAAAAAGTATTTTCCGCAAATGGAGGTGCTTTAACTTTTTCTGATTGCCAAGCTGAAATTGGAGAAAAATTATTATGTCGGGACACAAGTGGTAATTTGTGGCACATAGAATTGACAAAAGAAAAAGTCAAATAACCCTACACCAAAGCGGTCGTTATGCGTCACCGTATTGGCACACCTTAATAAAATTTAACGGACATGAAATTATCATCTTTATTTTCTTTAATCATATCAATTGCCTTATTCGGTCTTGCGTTTTGGGGTTTGGCAAAATTTATTGTTTGGTATCCTACTTTCAATAATTTTTGGTTTTACTTTTTAGCTTTTTGGTTTGCGTGGTCAATTAGAATTATGCCATCAAGATTTAAAGCCATAAAAGCAGGAATGGATTTAATGAAGATGACTGGTTATTCAACATTTGAAAAAATCAAAGTTTCAATTCAATTTATTTCACTAGCTGCTTGTTGGTGGTACTTAGTTCAGGCAATCATTGACAACTACCATCTTTATCAAGGCTGGACAAATATTGGTTTAATATGCTTCATGCTATTTGTTATACTTTCGACACTAACTTTGATAGGAAGCATTATTGTACCATTCGACTAAAACAACCAACACTATTGAAAAATAATTTTTATGTTAGTCGTCATAAGACCAACAACGACTAAAATTGATTTTTAAAAAGGCATATGAAAATTAAAGAGCTGTATAATGGCAATAACAACTGACACTAATTTGCTTCACAAAATTATCAAGCGTTTAGAGCTAATTAAAAGCCTCATTCATCTTGAAGAGGATTCAGAAATTAATTCACATCTTTCTAAACTTCAATTGCTATCTACAGATAAAAAACTGGAACGTATAATAAGTCTTCTTGAAGAAAAGGCTTATAGTAAAGCTATGCCTGCTATTGATGAATATATCAATAGTCATCATCAGGTAGGGCTATACATTGACCCGGAACTAGAAGGATTAAAATTAGAAGCAAAGGTGCTTGAAAGCGAAGTAAGTGAACTGTCAGATGAAAAGGCAGAACTGGAAAAACTAATTCATGATTTTGGAGTAAGGCATAACAATGAATTAGGAGAACTGATTCTAAAAATTCTTCGATTTAGAAAATCTCAGGCAAAAGGAACACCGAAGGAAGCGGAAGCGGAAAAGGACTATAATGATTATAGTAAGGAGTATGCGATAAGAAAAGATGAGAAAATCAATACACTTACAGAGGATGAACAAAAGGAATTAAAGCAGAAGTATCGAAAAGCAAGCAAACTATGTCATCCAGATGTTGTAAGTGATGAACAAAAAGAGTTGGCCGAAAAATTATTTGCAGAATTGAGTCTGGCGTATGAAAGGAATGATTTAGAAAGAGTAAAGGAAATTTTAGCTAATCTTGAAAAGGGCAACTTCTTCGTCAGTAAATCAGATGCCATTACTGAAAAACAATTATTAAAAGCTGAAATTGAAAAACTTAGAATGCGTATTAAGGATTTGACACAAGAGATACAAGTGGTGAAAGAAAGTGAAGCATTTACAACAATTTGCAGTATTGAAGATTGGGATATTTATTTTAAGGAAACAAAAGAGAAATTAGAAAAGCAAGCTAAAGAACTTGATAATGGAAGAGAATAAGGTTGTTAAATATGAAGGTGGGGTCATTAAGCATGTTTCTAATGCTATTAAAATTTCAAATCAATTAATTCAAGAATTTGAAATTACAAATGCTAATAAATTATCAGAAGACAAGAAGATATTTTTAGAAACTCTGAATAAACTTCCGGAAGATCAACAATCAAAGATTCGAAAGAGACTTGCAGTAACTAAAATAATTCAAGACCATTTAGATAAAACAAAGAGAAAGGGAAATAATGAAAAATGATATTGTAAAATATAGTGGTGGCGAAATTGTAAAGCATGTTGGAAAAGCAATTAATACTGCTAACAAAATAATTGCTTTAGACGAAAGGCGTAAAATAATTGAGCTATTTACTGACTATCCAGATTTTTTCAGGAAAATAGTTTCTAAGTTTTATTTATTTGATGAGCACCAGATTGATAAATACAGGGATAATTTAAATTGGAAATTCCTTTCACAAAATCACATAATTATTTTAGATGAGAAATTAATTGAAAAACACAAGGAACGATGGGATTGGGAAATGCTAAGCTATAACCCAACACTACCCTGGTCAATCAATTTTATTAAGAAATACCTAGAAAAATGGGATACTACAGGTATTAGTATGAATGAAGGAATTCCCTGGAGTGAAAGCCTTATAGACCAATTTATGGGTAAATGGGGCCTAAGAAGTTTAAGCATGAACGAAGCAATTCCTTGGACAGAAAGCTTAATTGATAAATACAAAACCATTTTGCGCTGGGAACGAATTAGTCAAAATAGCAGAATCCCTTGGACGGAAAGCCTAATAGAAAGATATAGCGATAAATGGGTTTGGGGTTTTACGCAAGAAGAGATTAAATATTACTCAACCGATTTAAAGAAGACAATAAGGGGAATTGATCGATTTGATATGAACCAATTAACATGGTTTGGAAGTTTATGCTGGAATAAATCTATTCCTTGGACAGAAAAATTACTAGAAAAATTCAAAGATAGAAATTGGTGGTGGTCATTCAGTGTTAATGAACTTCTTCCTTGGTCAGATGAATTAATTACAAAGCACGAAGAGAAATGGGATTGGCGACTTATGAGTGAAAATAAGATGCTACCATGGTCGGATAGTTTTATTGAAAAATTTATTCTAAAATGGGATTGGTGGCTACTCAGTCAAAACGAAGCTATTCCTTGGACAGAACAATTAATCGAAAAGTATAAAGATAAATTGAATTGGAGCGGCTTGGCACTTAATTCTGCAATACAATGGTCTCAGAAATTTATTGAAAAATATGAAACCAAAGTAGACTGGGAAAGGATATGTTTTAATAAGAAACAATTCTGGACAGTGGACTTAATAGAAAAGTATAAAGATAAATGGGGTTGGTGGTCTAAGCTTGGGCAAAATGAGGCTTTGCCCTGGTCAATATCGTTTCTTAGAAAGTACGAAGACAAGTGGGAATGGACTCCAAAACATGAGAAATTGAACACTATGATCAAGCCAAAATTGTGGGAAACAATTTTTAAGAATCATGTTGATGATGAGATGATTCTTGAAGTGATGAATAAAATAGTAGGGGAATGAAAGAAATTATTACAAAATGCGGATTAGGTATTTTGTGCTTTCTATGCCTATTGGATATGCCTTATGGCTTTTATCAATTTGTTCGCTTTGCCGGGATGCTTGGGTTTGCTTTGTTAGCTTATTTCAGTTATGAGCAAAAGAAAAATGTGGAAGTGATTATTTATGTTGCTCTTGCTTTATTGTTTCAACCATTTGCAAAAGTAACATTGGGAAGGACGGTTTGGAATGTGGTGGATGTAGTTGTGGCGGTTGGGTTGATTGCGTCGTTGTTTGTGAAAAGAAATAAAAATGAATAGATGTTTATAATATTTTTATCACGCAGCTAATTAATCTTAGATAATGGACAAAACGACAAGAGCAATACCTATTAATAAGTCTATAACTTTAATTGCTTTATTATTTGTAACAATTCTCAATAATGAGAAAAGAATTAATAATTGAAAAGATATATATAGTGCTATTCTTTTTGGATGCTCAGAAAGCCATCCCCATTTTGTAACACTATTAAATGACCAAAGCAAACTCGAGAAAAATATTAATAGAATAGAAAAAAGAAGCCACTTTTTAAATTTTGATATTACTAAAACAACGTTTTGATTTTTTGTTTCGGATTGTTTAAGGTTATTTAATGCGTTTTCCAATGCAGCGGTTTGGAGTTCATGTCTTTCCAGCAAAGAATTATACTCGGGAACAAACTTATTCCATTTTCCAAGCAAAGTTTGATATTGCTGTTGGTAGCTTTGCTCGTTTATTTGAGTGACTTTACCACTGGAACTAGAATATTCATTAATAAAGTCTATATATGAATTTAGAAGTCCTCTAGCAGCATCTCGGCCTTCATTTAATTTCTTAGTTTCTTCTGACTTTATCGCTGTATCAAAATATAGAGAAGATATTTGAAGCCATTGATCTCCAAGTACTCCAAAAATTTGTTTTAAATCTAGAAGAGTTCGTGATTTCCAAACTTTATGATTAAAAGGATAACTATTTAATTCGTTTAATCTATCGTTAAGAATTTTAATAGCCTGTTGTTTTGGGATTAGTAATTGCATTTTGTATTATTTAGCATAAGGTTTACCAGGAATAGCATCATGATTGACAAGCTGTGTAGCTATTAATCTTTCCACTTCTGCACCATTTTGTTTAGCCACACTTAATAGGTCGTTCTTTGCAGTTGTTGCAGTAATTCCTTTCTTCCAAAGCGTTGTGTTAGGTAGACTGAAAACAGTAGGTTCATTGGGGTTTTTAAAAGTTTCTAAATAACCTAAAGCTTTCATGCCATCTTTAACGGCTGTGTGCTTAGATACTTGCCCAGCCTTCTCGGCGAGATCATAAGTAATTAGTATGTCCATCTTTTTGGTTGCTCTTTATTTTATAAAAGCAATTGAAGACGGCAAATATTATAGCAAAGGGTTATATTATGAAAAATTAGCAGTTGGGCAGGACAGATTGGCTTGTTTTGCCTATTTATCTGTGGTGCCGGCAGATCTGCAGGAGAATTTACATTATTTGTCAGGTGTTTGTATTTGCTCATCCATGTTACTACAGTACAAGTGTGCGACGCAACGAAGATGCCCAAAGAACCGAAAGCTGGTAACATAATTGTATTTTTCTTCCCGCTGGGTCTTGCAACTTTATAGTTTCCCCATTGTACGTAGTATTCCAAAAATAAAAATGCTGAAAGGTTCCCGAAGTTATAATCAAGCCTTGTCTTCATTTTCACCACTCACCTCTTCTGTTGCATACGCTTTAGCAGTAGGCTGTATCGGCCAATTCTTTTTGGCAGCATATACGGCTACAAAAGATGCTCCGAAGTACAATATAAAAGAACAATAAAAAACAAATAGTAATACCAATACAAAAGAGCCCGAGGCTCCGTAAAGCTTACTGATGTTGCTATTGATGAGCAATGCTGCCAGCACTTCTCTTCCGGATGCAAACAAAATGCCGGTGAACACACCGCCTACGAGTGATGCTTTCCACGATGGTCTTCCATCTGCAATAAAACGGAACAACACAACAAACCAGGCCGAAATGATAATGATACCGATCACCTCGCTGATAAAACTGGTAAAATAATTACCGGCACCTGCCCAAAGAATATTAATATAATTCCCGGCCATAGCTTCAACACTTTGAAAAAAAATATCAGCCAGGAATAAAGCACCCACAAAAAGTATAACAGCAAAAGACCGTAACCGTACAATTAGTGTAAAGAAAAAACCTGGCTTTTCTTTTACACTGATTTGCCATAGCTGGTTCAGCGAATCTTTAATTACATTGAATAAGGTAGTAGCCACAAAAAAAAGAAAAAGCACACCAACCAAAATGATATACCACTTGTCGTCAAATCCCCGGATACTTCTTATCACTTGCCTCACCTGGTCGGCACCATCCTTTCCCAACACTTCGGAGAGGCCGTCCATTAATTCCCGGCCCATATTTCTACGGCCGATAAAAAACCCAAACAATTGTACTAGTAAAAAAATAATGGGTGGCAATGCAAATGTGGTAAAAAAAGCGGTGGCCCCGGCCATCCTCAACGGATCATTTTTAAGGAATAATAATAGGGAAGGCCGCAGGCAACTGAAGAAAATTACTACCTCATTTATTTTCGATTTAAGTTTCTGCATAAAACAGCAATCTACCATAAAATAATAATAGTCTCACCGGCCTGATTTATATTTTTCCGCCTTGGCCGGTGTTCGCAAAAAACAACACGCCGTGGTTGGTGTTCCCTAACGGGGTAAATACCTTGCAGCACGGATTATTATAAACAAATACTCTTCCTATCTTCGGAAACAATTCCCTGCTATGCGCTACCTTATCTTCATGGCTGCAATTTTTGGTACAGCTAACTTACAGGCACAAACAAAAGCAAAAGATACTTTTGCTATCAATATTCTTAACACGGTAGAAAAAGTGCTGCGCATTGCAGAAGATCCCAAACATGCTGCAATGAAACTTGCCGGCGAACCCATCCGACTCACCCGAAACGGTTCTATGATATATCATTCGTCTGTTCCATTTCCGGGTAATGTACCAACAGAATTTGAACAAACCCATACCTGGAGAAAGCATGGTAGTACAGGCTGGCAATGGCAAGTACGCTTATTGGATTTTCCTAAAGGAAAACAAGTGGAATTGATCAATGTAACAAAAAAGAAAGTGGACAGTCTTTTGCTTTCTTTCGCTTCCAGAAAACGTCCACCATATCCAGATGGTACTTATGAAGTAACCACTGCTGCGTGGACAAATTCACCTTATTATGATTCGGATGCTCTATTACTGATTGTGAGAGTAAAAAAGAAACTACACAACACCGAACAGCAAGCAATTGATTCGTTGCTAAGGTTGTATAAGCCACTGATGGCAGACACAAGGGTTGCACATGATAAAGCAGGAGCTTTTGCAAACGCATTCAAACTGGAAGATATCTCCGAAGCAAAAACAAAGGAAGTTTACTCCGGTGTATTGAAAGAAATCTCCAACAAAAATCTCGGCGCAACTTACCAGCTCATGTTGAATGCTCCTTCCTTTGTGGATTTGAAGGCGATATCAGCACAGTTTACCGAAGCACAACGAACACAGATCAGGGACCTTGCAAAAAAAGATATCGATGCGTTTTATGGTAATACCAACAAGCCCACTACTGACCCGGTGATAGAAAAACAAAAAGAGATCAAAGAAAAACAACCACCTGCCGACCCCTGTGAAAGAGAGATCTGGGAACTATCTATCAAGCCTGGTTATTATGTAGCAGGAAATAACCGTGTTGCCTATGTACGGGATTATAGTTGTGCTACTGATCGCTATACTATTGTATGGAAAGATGCATCAAAGAACAGTCGGCTGGTTGCAGAAGGACTGTCGGTAGAAGAAATGAAAGCATACCGGCATACATCGGCAGCTCCATTTATTGTTTGTTCCAATTGCCGGGGTATCGGCTATAGTATGGAATACGACTGGTACAAAATAAATGTGGCCAGCAATACCTATGCCCGCAGTAATGACCAACGCAAATACACTTGTGGTGTATGCTCAGGTGCAGGTTATATTAAAGTAAGGTAAAGTTCATTTCTCTCCGCTCAGGCATGTGATCCGCCTTGACCGGTATTACATTAAATAACAGCCAACACGCCGTGGTTAATGTTTCTCTTCACCCACCACATAAATTATAAGACTCCCCTTTTTTTATCCGAAGTTCACTACAAATAAATGGTTGGCTCAACTACAAACACCAACCATAGCGTAAAAAGGAACGTAAGGTTTCTCCAGACTATTTCTTAAACCAGATTATTATTTAGAACTTTATAGGAATGAAAAAAATAGTGACCATATTTTTCTTAATGGGTTTCACCGCTTTATTACATGCACAAGCAACAGACTCTGCTGCTATACAAGAAGAATTACAACAATTAAATAATATCAGGGATTCTTTAACGAGGGCTCAACTGGAAAAAGAAGGTGTTTCAATACCAGTAGATCCAGGTATCGAACAAGAAGTGCCCGGCGAAATGCAGGCTAATTTTGACAGAGTTATGCAACAACTGGAAAATGAAAAAAGGGTTTTCAGCAAAAAAATATTACTTATAACTGCCCTTATTTTCATTTTGATAGCCAGTATGAGAATAATACTTAACAAGCAAAGACAGAAAAACTGACGCACAAAGAATCTTCTTCTCTGCCGGGTGTCATCACCTGCACTAACTTTCCCCAAAAAAAAGCTTATAATTTTGCTGCAATGGTTTAGTTATGTAATTGCTACGCCAACAACATCTGGTAAGTGAGAATAAGCATCATTTTTGAACAAATACCAAAACCATACAACATGAAAATATGTTTTTTACTGGCCTTTTTATTCACCAGCAATAGCTTACTCCTCTATGGACAGGAAAAGACGTTTGAGAAAACGCTGGAGAGTATTAACAAACGATTAGAAACCTGGCAGGAAGCAGGCAATCCAATTACAATTGCTGCTAACCCTAACGGAAATATCATTATCAGCAATAAACGGAATGCTACTTTTCCGTTTAACCTGTATGAGTTGTTGATGCTGGAGCCTGGTAAACCGGGCGAACCAAACGGAATTGAATTAAAACATTGCGATAAAAAAGCACATGCTCCATTATCGTGGATAAATTTTAAAACGGAAAAAGGAACAGTGGCCTTTATTCGTCTTGCTTGCGATACACCACTGGAAGAATTGGTTAATATATACAATGACTTCGTACTGCTGAAATCATTTTGTACAAAAGAATTTTAGCAAATCCTCTCGTCCTGCATTATTTCAATTCGCCCCATATCTTTCCCTTTGGATAAAGCCGTTCCAGTTCTTTAAAAACTTCCTGGCTGTAAGTTTTTTTCCATTCTGCATATTTATTCTCGCCATAGAGATTGTCAAATTCGTATTTCTTTTGCCCGGCATCCATAAACGAAATTTTACTGATATAATAATTAGCATCCGTTCTCCTCAACATTTGCCGTTCATATACTTTCAACGAACCATTCAGAAAATTTTCTTTGAACTGCTGGGCTTGTGCCAGTGGTACATGGATGATAACAGGATCCAACCCTACCCCAGGATAGTTAAGTGTAAACTGCTGCTTATCGGCATTATAGGTCACCGTTGGTTTTACTTTGGAGATGCGGTGTCTCAGCTGATCTTCGAACACATCCTCCAGCGCATCAAATTTCTTAAGCATCCCATTCAATAAACTATCCTTATGCGTTCGGTTTGCAAAATCAGCACTTGTCTCAAACTCATTTTTTATTAATTCGTTTGCCAGGTAGTTTTGCAGATACAGCAGATGCAATTGTTTATTGGTAAAAGAAATGCTGATACCCCGGAAGTTGATGCAAAAGGGAATCCAATCTTTCACAGGATTTTTGGAAGAACATTCTGCAAAATCCATTAACAGGTAATTGTCTGAAGTAGTATATCGATCATTGAACATTCTTAAAAAAAGCCTGCTGGATCTAAAAGGGAATTGTACGATATGTGTTTTTTTCTTGGGAGGGTTACTCATTTTAACGGGGCCGGTGTACAAATCGAAACTCGATGCCGGCGTACCCGGCGGACGGGTACCATCTGTCAATGAAAAATCTCCAAGTCTGTCGATGGATAAATAAGGGGTACCTGCAAAATGAGATGCCCAGGCAGATTTCATATATTTCCAGACCTTACCGCCGTCATATTCTAATTCAAAAATGATACTGTTGGGAGAAACGGTTATTTTCTCAAGACTGATACTCTGATTGTCTCTGTGCAAATAACCCGGGCTTTTAAATTCTATCTGAGCAGGCAGGGTATTGCTAAGCAACAGGCAACATATTATAATTACATTTTTTTTACAACGATACAGGGTACGATTCATACTAATCTTATTGAATAAAAAAAACAGCAATTTAATACAGACAATTAAAATAACCAACCCCTCTTCCTGCCAACAGGGTCTTCCAGCTTTTATAGTCTCGTAGCCATTGTCTCGCAGCCCGGCTTTGTATGTGGAGGTAGTCGGCCATAATCTTTAGTGACCGATATTGACGGAACTCTCTTTGCTATTCTATCCAGATGGATGAGTTTAACGCATAAAAAAATCATGAACATCAATTCTCAGTACATCACTGATCTTTTTTAAAGTAAGTACAGTGACATTGGTCTTTCCAGACTCAATTCTTGACATGGTGGCTTTTTCAAAATTACAAAGCTGAGCAAGGTCAGTTTGCGACATATTTTTTTTAATGCGGAGTTCTCTAATCCTCGCACCAAGAATGGATAAAAATTGGGGGTCGCTCATGTATTTAAAAATCAATGCCGCAAGCTAGCCTGATGGAGTGTTGTCATAAATGACAATTAACAGGTCGGCGGATGATTAAAGTCAATTAAAGCTGGAAAACATAAAAAAACAGTTGAATTTCAAAATATTATTTTAAAATGTTGATTTAAAATACAACATTTGTAAAAGTATTTGCTCACAAATAGAGCCCATTATTAAACAAAATATTTAGCTTGGTTTTTGTTTATTTATTCCAGTATCCCCCCCGAAAACTGAAGGCACCACTTGTTAGCAAACCCAATAGACCAAAATGAGACAACAATAGTATGGCCCTTTGTTTGTTGTTTGTGTTATTTGGATATCAAATGCTTGCATGAAGAAGATAATTATTATTTATATC
This sequence comes from uncultured Chitinophaga sp., assembly GCA_964641575.1. Taxonomy (GTDB): domain Bacteria; phylum Bacteroidota; class Bacteroidia; order Chitinophagales; family Chitinophagaceae; genus JJ008. Next base: position 35,480 of record CAZXMP010000002.1, read on the forward strand.
GTTGCGTTCATGTCTCTGCTTGTTGCTTTCCTATTTTTCAAACAGGCCCAGCGGGAAGAAGATGTAGTAAAGGCCAATAGCTGGATTGCCCTCTTTGCTACTACGTCATGCCTCTTCCTTACTTACACAACATACAATCTCATTAACCAGCATTTAAAAAGGAAAAGAAAAGAAAAAGAACTTGATGCTGTGTTAAACCGTATTAGTGATGCAGTAGTTTCTGTTGATAATAACTGGCGTTATACTTTTTTAAACGATGTTGCACTCCTGGTACATCCGCTGGGCAAACAAGGAACGATTGGCAAATCGCTATGGGAAATTCACCCAGGGCTTGAAGGGACGGCATTTGGTGATAAATACAGAGAAGCTATGCGCAGCAAAAAAAATGTCGAGATAGATAGTTATTATGCTCCGCTCAATACCTGGTTCTCTGTAAAAGTTTATCCCTCCGATGCAGGATTGACAATTTTTTATACAGATCTCACCAAAAGTAAAAAGGCAGAACAAAAATTAACAGAAACATTAAAGGAAGTTTCTGACTACAAATATGCATTGGATGAATCTGCTATCATTGCCATCACCGATCAAAAAGGGATTATTAAGCATGCCAATGATAATTTCTGCAATATATCAAAGTATTCACTACAAGAACTTATCGGACAAGATCATCGCATCATCAATTCAGGATACCATTCAAAAGAGTTCATCAAAAATATATGGACAACCATTGCTAATGGGAAAATATGGAAAGGTGAATTAAAAAATAAAGCAAAAGATGGAACTATCTATTGGGTAGATACCACTATCGTTCCTTTTCTGAACGAGGCAGGTAAGCCTTACCAGTATGTAGCAATAAGAGCCGATATCACCGAACGCAAACTGGCAGAAGAAAAATTACAAGAAAGCCTAAAAGAGATTGCCTATTATAAATATGCGCTTGACGAATCATCAATCGTGGCTATAACCGATCAGAAAGGAATAATAAAATATGCTAATGATAATTTCTGCAACATCTCAAAGTATAGTATTGATGAACTGATTGGCCAGGATCATCGTATCATTAATTCGGGCCATCATCCAAAAGAGTTCATCAAAAATATATGGGCAACCATTGCTAATGGTAAAATATGGAAAGGTGAAATAAAAAACAGAGCAAAAGACGGAACCATCTATTGGGTTGATACCACCATTGTTCCACTGTTGGATGATAAAGGAAAACCCTATCAATATCTTGCCATCAGGGCTGATATCACCGAACGAAAGAAGGCGGAAGAAGAGATCATCCAATTAAATACAGAACTGGAAGAAAAAGTAACGCAACGCACAGAAGAATTGCAAGCAGCCAATAATGAAATGGAGGCTTTCACCTATTCCGTTTCACATGATCTGCGGGCACCTCTACGGGGTATCATCGGTTTCACAGCAATATTAGAAGAAGATTATGCAAAGAAACTGGATGATGAAGCCAAACGTATTACAACTGTTATCAGGGAAAATACCATGAAGATGGGACATTTGATCGATGACCTTCTTGACTTTTCAAGAATGGGAAAGCGAGAACTCTCGAAAGCAGGAATTGATACAAATATGCTGGTGAAAGGAATAATAGATGATCTCGGGCAACAAAATAAAATAAGTACGATTGAGTGGCACATTCCTCCACTTCCTGTTGTAGAAGGAGATCTTAGTATGATACGGCAAGTATGGATAAATCTTTTGTCAAACGCTGTAAAATATAGTGGCACCAAAACTAAACCCAGAATAGAGATCAATTCTTTCGCTGATAATGGACAGGTTTGTTTCAGCGTAAAAGACAATGGTGTTGGTTTTGATGAACAATACGGGCATAAACTTTTTAAAGTATTTCAACGATTACATGACCAGGAAGAATTCGAAGGAACAGGTGTGGGGCTTGCCCTTGTAGAAAAGATCATTTCACGGCATGGCGGAAGAACTTGGGCTGAAGGGAAGGAAGAAGAAGGAGCAACTTTTTATTTTTCATTACCTGCATAAAAAAATAATTATGAACGAAAATTCTATAGAGGTATTATTAGTAGAGGATAATACAACTGATGCCGAGCTCACTATCCGTGAATTAAAGAAACACAATATGGCCAATAACCTGGTGCATGTGAAAAATGGACAGGATGCATTGGATTTCATCTTTGCAGAAGGCAAATATGTCAATTTAAGAGAGGTGCAGCATACACCCAAAGTAATTCTGCTGGATATACAAATGCCAAAAGTAAATGGCATTGAAGTCTTAGAAAAGATAAAGTCAGATCCCCGCACCCGAACGATCCCGGTAGTGATCCTCACTTCATCAAAAGAAAATCCGGATATTCAGAAATGTTATACCCTCGGTGCCAATAGCTATATCGTGAAGCCGGTAAACTTTGAACGATTTGCCGAAGCTATAAAAAATCTTGGCCTCTACTGGCTCCTATTGAACCAACCTCCTGCATAAAAGCAATAAATGTCTAAAACACTTAACATATTAATTCTTGAAGACAGTGCTACGGATGCCGAACTGCTGAAGCGGTTCCTGGCCAAAGAAAAAATGAATTGCATATTCAAGGTAGCAATGAAACGAAAGGATTTCCTGGAAGCACTGGATAACTTCTCTCCCGATATCATTCTTTCGGATCATTCACTTCCCAGCTTTAGTTCAACCGATGCACTAACTGTAACCCGGCAGCGGTTTCCGCATTTGCCTTTTATATTAGTTACCGGTACCGTGTCAGAAGAATATGCAGCCAACATTATAAAGATGGGGGCAGATGATTATATACTCAAAGACCGAATAGCAAGATTACCGGCAGCAATAGAAGCAGCATTGAATAAGCGAAGAATAGAAAAAGAAATAGTAGATTATAAATATGCACTGGACCAGGCTGCTATTGTGGCGATCACGGATCAGAAAGGAATAATCAATTACGCTAACAAAGAATTTTGCAGAATATCAAAATACAGTGCTGAAGAATTGATTGGGCAAGATCACCGCATTATTAATTCGGGATACCATCCAAAGGAATTCATTAAAAATTTATGGCAAACAATTGCCAATGGCAAATCATGGCGTGGAGAATTGCGGAACAAAGCGAAGGACGGAACCTTTTACTGGGTGGATACCAGCATTATTCCATTCTTGGACGATAAAGGAAAACCCTACCAGTACCTGTCCATTCGCATGGATATAACCGCTGAGAAAAAAGTAGAAGCCCAACTTATTGAAAGGGAAAAACAACTGGAATTATTTATTGAGCATAGTCCTGCATCTCTTGCCATGTTCGATACGGAGATGCAGTATCTTGCTGTAAGCCGTAGATGGCTATCAGATTATAACCGGGAAAGTCAGGTATTAATTGGCAAAAGTCATTATGAAGTTTTCCCAGAAATTTCGCAGCAATGGAAGGATGTTCATCAACGTTGTTTAAAGGGAGCCGTTGAAAAAAGTGATGAAGACAAGTTTGTTCGTCCGGATGGAAACACCGTTTGGCTTCGATGGGAAATCCGTCCCTGGCAGAAAGCATCCGGTGAGATTGGGGGCATAATCATCTTTACGGAAGATATTACAGAGAATAAAAACGCAGCACAAAAAATAATTCAATCAGAAGAAAACCTCAAAGCCATCTTTGACAATTCCTCCGAAGGCTTTGTCTTGGTGGATGACCAATGCATGATCAAGGCCTTTAACAGCAGGGCCAATGAAATGCTCCGGGTTAATGCTGAAGATGAAATGGAAACAGGAAGGAGCGTTTTTGATTTTGTAGAACCCCTGCGACAACTATTTTTTAAAGAGACCCTTTCTATCGCCCTGCAAGGACAATCATTACAATATGACCGTTATTACAAATCAAAAAACAAACCTACAGCCTGGATTAATTTCCTGATCAGCCCGGTTTGGAAAAACGGCCTTATTATTGGGGCTTGTATCACCGCACAAGATATAACGGAAAAAAAGCTGGCGGAACAACAAAAAGAATTTGACCATAACAACCTCCATGCAATGATCAATAATACCCACGATATGATGTGGAGTGTTGATAAAGATCTTAAATTAATTACTTCCAACCAGTCATTTGATAAGTTAGTGGAACTAATTACAGGCAAAAAGTTGGAAAAAGGAGAATATGTATTGCTGCCAACCTTTAGCCAAAAACAAACAGACAGGTTCAGACAATATTACCAACGAGCTTTGAATGGCGAAACGTTTACTGTAACGGAGTTTATGAATGTATCTACAATTGCCTGGTCTGAAACTTCTTTCTATCCTATCTATGAAAAACAAAAAGTGATCGGCACTGCTTGTTTCTCCAGGGATATTACATATAAGAAAAATGCAGAAGCTGAATTAAGACGGATGGAAGAGGAACAACTGCGAAGCAAAATTGAAGAGCAACAAAAGATCACCCGTGCCATGCTCAGAGCACAGGAAAAAGAACGCAATGCCATTGGTATAGAACTACACGATAATGTCAACCAAATCTTAGTGGCGACGATGATGACCCTTTCAATGGTGAAAAGCAAAGATGACAAAGACAAGCAATTAATTGAGTCCAGCCTTTCTCATTTGCGGAGTGCCGTTCATGAAAATAGGAAGATTGCCCATGTATTTGTAGCACCTGATCTTAATAACGAAAACCTCGTAGCACAGCTTGAAAGACTATTTACCAATATGCTGTCTCCAACAGGCACTGAGATTTTTTTTGACAGCATTCAATTCCGGGAAGAGTCTTTAGATAGCGATAGAAAGTTCAACATTTACAGAATAGCACAGGAACAATGCACCAACATAGTTAAATATGCCAAAGCATCTGCTGTTCACATTAAAATTAGTACAGTAAACGATTGTTTTACCATGACGATTAACGATAACGGGATAGGCATGGATGCGGGTAAAAAAACAAACGGTATTGGCCTTAGAAATATCAACAACCGGCTTGGCTTGTTCAATGGTAGTGCAAATATTATAACCGAAGAAGGTAAAGGGTTTATTTTAGAAATATCAATTCCCTTACATTAGCGACAGTTTCCACTGCACGAAGAGTACCGTACAAAAGAACAAGGAAATTCCTTATCGCACTTCTCCATTGTCTTCTTTTCCCTCCCGGTCCTCCAACATTATAGTTTAGTAGCCTCGTTTCGCAGACCCGCCTAGCCTGAGCTGAGCTGTGCTGTGCAGAGTGCAGAGTGCAGCTACTTCTACTGTCAGACAGGCTCGGTGTTAATATAAAATACAACTCCGCAGCAAGGCGAGTGTCACAAAGCCAACCCACAAAACCATCCAACAACCAACTGGAAAACAAACAATAAATATTTAAAGTAACTTTAATTGCATCAACTATTTTATATGTGCTTACGAATACTTTTTTCAATGGCTCTATGTTGCTATATACAAGCCATACATCTTAACGAATTACTGGCACAACCAATAAACAAAAAAGATACCGTGCAGGTAACAGTTGATGAACATAACATGACGATGTATGTTTCAGGCACCGGAAAATATACTGTAGTGCTGGAAGCCGGCGGCTCTTCTAACCACCGTTGTTATAGAACCATTGATACAACACTGGCAAAAATTACCCGTGTAATTTCTTACGATCGTCCGGGCTATTTGAAATCGGAGATATGCAACAAGACAAGAGATGCTGTTACGATTGCTAAAGAATTAAAAGAAGCATTAGCTACTGGTGGTTATCCCCCACCCTATATTTTAGTGGGCTGGTCGATGGGCGGATCTTTTGCAAAAGTTTTTTGCGGCCTTTATCCTGCCGACGTTGCAGGATTAATTTTAATTGATCCATGCCCGGAAGATTTTTATACAAGAATGCAAAAAGAACATCCTGAACTAATGAAAGAAGATTCCATTTATATGCAGGAAATATTGACCAGCACTGGCAGGCCGGGTGAAAAGGAAGAAATGAAAGTTTTTGACACAAGCATGCAACAGGCAAAATTATCTGACACAGCACATACTATTCCTACAACCTTGCTGATTGCTGCTTATGGTAAGATACCGGGTGATGGCGAAAAGGATCCCAATAACCCAATGAATTTTATGTGGGTGGAAGAATTAAAAAAATGGGCTGCTAAACGGCCTAACCTTCAGTACAGCATACTCAACAGTGGCCATCATATTGCGAAGGAACAACCCGATGTTGTAATAAAAGCAATTACAGATATTATTGAACAGATTAAGTAGTTATGTGTACAGGATTATGGATTTGAGAAATAGTTATACTAATTAGTAATCAGTATATCTCATTTAACGTATTGCTGAAATAATTTCTCCAGCGTTTCATCCTCATTAAAACATAAGCCGGGGTGAACTTTGCCGGTCTGTATCACCGTGCTGCGGGTAGCGGTAAGCCAGCGAAAACGTTCCGGCGTATCTAACGATGCGATTTCACTATCACTCTTTTTTCCTAAAGCGATATTGGCAAATGCCTGGAGATTTTGGCGGATGAATTCAACGTCTGCATCCGGATAGATGCTTAATAACTTTTCTTCATTTAATTCATACTTGCAGCTTAGGTATTTTTCTTTTTTGCAAAAAACAATGATACCTGCATTGATAAATTCCTCCCGTTCCACCCGTGGCACAATGCGTATAACGGCGTATTCGTATAATTTACTTTGCTGCATGCTGGATCTGTTTTACGAATATAAAAGAATTGGCAATGCGGCTATTTAGAAAATGAATATAGGCTTGCTTTATTTGTTGAGGGTTCATCGTTTCTTCCCATTGCAACCATTCATCGGGCAATAGATTTACAACGGCGGTAATGGCTTCCGGCGTTAATACATTTTTCATATATCCATCTGCTGCAGTAATATCTGTAGCATAGCGCAACAGCACATGGTTTTTTATAAGCTCAAACGGTTTTAGAATATATTCTTCCCGCAGATCCCATGAATGATGAAAATATAAAGCAGCCCCATGATCTATTAGCCAGAGTTCTTTATTCCAAAATAACATATTGGTATTTCTGGCGGTTCTATCTACATTAAACAACAACGCATCTAACCACACAATTTTTGAAGCCAATGTGGCATCCGGTTGTGTAACCGCCGCATCAAAACTTACAGAACCCGACAAATAATGCAATGCCAGATTAAGCCCGGTGCTGGCTTTCAACAGGTCTTGTATCTCTTCATCTGCTTCCGTTCTTCCAAATGCTTCATCGAGATTGGCAAAAACAATTTCAGGAATTTTAAGTCCCGCCAATCTTGCCAACTCTCCGCCTATCAATTCTGCTATCAATGCTTTGATACCCTGGCCTGCTCCCCGAAACTTTAATACATATAAAAAACCATCATCGCCTTCTGCAATAGCAGGCAGTGAGCCACCTTCCCGCAAGGGAGCCAGGTAGCGGGTAACATTGATCGTTCTTATTTCGGGTTGGAGTGGCATGTTGCAAATTTAATGGAAGTTCAACTGCAATTACTTCCTTCATCCGGTCTGTTCTCCTATAAAAAAAGCAAAATGCTGCCTCCAACAGCGGGATGGATTAAAAGTAACGCCTTCTTTAGTTTAGAAGCTTTGTAATGGCATCTATAGTATGTTCTTTTTTTTACTGAACAATTGTGTTGTTCAACTGTTTACCTACTGCTACTAAAATAAAAGTTAATGAATCGCTTTATACTTTGCTTCTTCGGCCTAATTATATTACAAGTTTCGTACGCCCAAAATACCGGGAGCATTACGGGTTTTATAGTGGATAAATCTACTCAGCAACCACTGGAAGGTGCTTCCATAAAACTAGATGGCACTAATAAGGGTGCTGTTGCAGATAGTTTAGGCAAATTCAGAATAGCTAATATTCCGGTAAAAAGTTACAATATTGAAATTAGTAAAATAGGTTACAAAACAATTGTGCTCTACAATATTGTTATTAATAGCGGCAATGAAAATAACTACGCCATTGAATTGGAACAAGCTGCTACATCGTTAACCGAAGTAGTAATCAAAACAAACAAAAGAACAGCACGGGCCGCCACCCTGGAAACTCCCCTAAGTGTACAACGGCTGACCAGCGAAGAGATCAAAAGCAATCCCGGTGGTAATTTCGACATCAGTAAAGTAATACAAACACTTCCAGGTGTAGGTGGTGGTCAGCAGGGTGGCAGCTTTAGAAATGATATCATTATACGTGGCGGTGCTCCTAATGAAAATGTATTTTACTTAGATGGTATTGAAGTCCCGGTCATCAATCACTTTCAAACACAAGGCAGCAGTGGCGGGCCGCAGGGAATTCTAAATGTTAGTTTTATTGAAGATGTCAAGTTGAGCTCCTCGGCTTTCGATGCCCGTTATGATAATGCATTAAGTTCCGTTTTTCAGTTCAAGCAAAAAAATGGCAACCCCAATCAATTCCAGGGCAATTTCCGGTTGAGTGCTACGGAAGCGGCATTAACATTGGAAGGCCCCTTATCAAAAAATAAGAAAACTACGTTCCTGGCATCGGCACGACGTTCTTACCTGGAGTTATTATTTAAAGCATTGGATCTCCCTATCCGCCCTAACTACTGGGATTTTCAAACAAAGATCACCCATCAGATCAATAAAAAAACAACACTTACTTTCCTTGGTATCGGCGCCATTGATAAATTCCGATTTGCTGCGCCAAAAGAAGCTACGCCGGAAAAATTATACTCCATCAACTCCAATGTGTTGGTCAATCAGTGGAACTACACTATCGGTGCTTCATTAAAAAGAAATATTCCCAACGGCTTTTGGAATTTAGCATTGAGCCGAACTGATTTTAATAATGATATTGAAAAGTATGAGGACAATCAAAATCCATCAGCAGCCAATAAATCTTTAGATATTGTAAGTGCTGAAAAAGAAACCAAACTTCGTTTTGATGTAAATAAAAATCGTAATGGCTGGAAGATAGCCTATGGTGCTTCCACGCAGTTAGCAGATTATACTAACACTACCTTTAATGTGATCCGTAAAGAAATTCGGGATGGTAGTGGCAATATTATTCAACCTGCTGTACCTGTAAATTTCGATAGTCCGCTAAAAACATTTCTACGCTTGGGTGCTTTTCTACAGGCAGGAAAACGTTTTGCAGACGATCGGCTTGGCATTAGTGCCGGCATCCGAACAGACATGAATACTTTTACTTCGGATGGCATGAATGGTTTACAAACCTTATCGCCCCGCATTTCATTGAGTTATGTGCTGGCTGATAAATGGACCTGGAATTCATCTGCCGGTATCTATTATAAAATTCCGCCGTACACCATTCTTGGTTTTGCCGATAATAATAATGTGCTGGTGAATAAAAATACAAAGTACCAGCGCAGCAATCACTATACTACCGGCTTTGAATATTTACCCAATGATGGCCTTCGTTTTACTATTGAAGGCTTTTATAAAAAATACAACCAGGTGCCGGTATCGGTTCGCAATGGCATTTCATTAGCTAACCTGGGTACCGATTTTACATTGCTCGGCAATGAAGCTGTTACTACGAATGGAAAAGGTAAAGCCTACGGTGTTGAATTTTTTGTGCAAAAGAAATTGACCAATAAATTCTTTGGTATACTCTCCTACACTTTTTATAGAAGTTTATATGCAGGCATTGATGAAAAATTTGTAGCCAGCAGTTGGGACAACAGACATTTATTAAGCGTAACATGGGGCTATAAATTTCCCCGCAATTGGGAGTTGGGTTTAAAATTTCGCTACCAGGGCGGCGCACCTTATACACCGTTTGATGAAACATTGTCAAGACTTAATTATTTATCGCAGGGTGTGGGTACGCTGAATTATGCACAACTGAACAGCAACCGTCTTTCCGGATTCAACAGCAGCGATGTACGCATAGATAAGAAATGGAACTTCCGGAAAACAACGATTGATTTGTTTTTAGATGTTACCAACTGGTATGTGGCAAAAAATCCTGCGATACCAGAATACACTTTTAAAAGAAACGCCAGCAATACCACTTTTGAAACCACTGATGGCTTAGCTATAAAAACTGATGGCAGCAATGCCATTCCAACAAGAGTAAAAAATGATGATCCTTTTGTTACGCCGACTATAGGTGTAATCATTGAGTTTTAAGAATAGCTCAACTTTGGCTGATTTATTTTTCTTCGGTATTCTGTTTCCCCATTTAGTGGAGAAATTGCCTTTGATATCTTCTCCAACCTTTATAGCACCTTTCCGCTGATGGTTTCGGTGGAAATCAACTTCGTACCAGCTAAATTATTTTATTACCTTAGGTATGGTGATAGCTCAATAACCTGCAATGAAGAACGAAACCAAACTCATCATCATAAAAATTATTCATACCCTTATCTGGCTTTTCTTCAATGTGGTGATCTTTTATATGCTGTATGCAGCAATTACGAATAAACTAGACAAATGGCTATGGATCGGCTATGGTTTATTTATTCTTGAAGGGATTGTTTTATTATTATTCAAATTCTTTTGCCCGTTAACGATCATGGCCCGCAAATACTCCGATTCCACAAGAAATAATTTTGATATTTATCTTCCCAATTGGCTGGCGAAATACAATAAGCCAATTTATACATCCCTCTTAGTAGTAATTATTATCATTACTGTTTACCAGCTTTTGAAATAAATTATAGCTCCTGAATGGCTCGTGTAACTGATTGCATAATTTTTTAGCCTTGTTTGAATTAAGTAAGTACTTTTAAATAAAAGCAATATGTCAAAAACAAAGATCACCGTTAATAACAACGGCTCGTTAAAAGTGGAAGGCGATTTTGAAGTAGTAGACAGAAATGGTGGCGTTTATAATTTACAGGGCAGAGAAATTGTTTCTTTTTGCCGCTGCGGTTTGTCGAAAAATAAGCCATTTTGTGATGGCTCACACAATGGGCATTTCGAACATGAAGCGGTTGCTTTTGATTTGCCGCCTAAAAAAACTATTTAATCGTGGTACTGGCAGCTCTATTACAGTATACATAATTTGTAGTATAAAAAAATATCGTAACTGTTGTATATTTATTCAAATAGTAAAAGTTAATGCTATTTGAATAACTCTGCCACTATTGAAATCGCAACTACCCTGTCATCTTTTGTTTATTTAACAGCATTAAAAACAATAAAATGAAAAGCGTATTTGTAACCCTTATTATAATAGTTGCGGTTACTATTTCTACCAGCTGCAATAGCAGTTCAACCAATAAAACCGCCAATACTACAACATCAGATGATACAGCATCCAATCAGCAAGCCGCTGAAAAGGATGCGTCTCCTGCTTACAGTAACCGGGCCGATTACCCGTACGAACCTGCGGAAGTAAAGATCAGCGGAAAGATCACCACCGAAATATTTTTCGGCGCTCCTGGTTTTGGTGAAAACCCTGAAACAGATAAAAAAGAAGAACAGTATTTACTGGTACTGGATAACCCTGTAAATGTAATTAGCAAAAACGAGTCCAATGAATCAAAATACAAGATTTCAAAAATCCAATTGCTGTATAATAAAGAAGCGGTTGATATGGCTAAATACTCCGGAAGCACAGTACTGCTAACAGGAACTTTCTTTTCGGCACATACCGGTCACCACCATACAGAAGTTTTAATGAATGTAACAAAAGTAGAAAGATAAGAAACATAGCTGTTCCACACAAACAATGAACTTAACACCTGCAATGAAAAAAATACTTTTTCTACTCATACTAATCACTTTCCATCTTACGGCTACAGCACAAACATGGCAGGACACAGTTATCCTTATTGAGAAAGCTTTTGACCGGTACAAGCCAACTACTCCCGGTGCCCAATTAGCTATCAGCAGAAACGGTCAGGTAATTTTTTCCCGTGCTTTTGGTATAGCAGATATGGAACATAACGTACCGCTAATTAATGAATCTTTAATTGAAGCCGGCTCAGTCTCCAAACAATTTACAGCAGCAGCGATTTTATTACTGGAGCAGCAAGGCAAACTTTCTCTTTCGGATGATGTTCGAAAATACATTCCCGAATTGCCACACTATGGCACCACAATTACCTTACGACACATGATGCAGCATACCAGCGGACTTAAAGACTGGGGTGCTATTGCCGGCATTGCAGGCTGGCCCCGAACTACCAAAACGTATAGCAATAATGATGCGTTAGATATTATCTCCAAACAAAAAACGCTGAATAATATGCCGGGTGATGAATATATCTATAGCAATTCAGGTTATAACCTTTTTGCCATTATTGTAGAAAGAGTAAGCGGAAAAAGCCTCGCAGAGTTTTGTCGTTTCAATATTTTTGAACCCGTTGGTATGAAGCATACCGAATGGAGAAATAATTTTAAAAAAATAGTTCCAAACAGGGCCATCGCCTATGAAAAGAATGGTAATACCTATTTAACGGACATGCCAAATGAATTTGCCTACGGCAATGGAGGTTTATTAACTACTGCAGAAGACCTGTTGCTTTGGAATAATTATTATTTGTCTGGGAAATTAGGAAATCCATCGTTGCTACAAAAACAATTAGCTACTACTCCACTCAATAACGGAACAGCAAATTTATATGCAGCAGGTTTACGATTAGATTCTGTACGTGGCTGGAGATGCATCGCCCATACAGGTGCTACAGCAAGTTATCGTTCATCCCTTCAATATTTCCCTGATCTTGGTTTATCAATAGCATGGCTGAGCAATAGTTCAGAATTTGACAATGGCCCAAATATGCCTAATGCTATCAGAGATATTATGGTGAAAAATATTGCTGTTGCTCCAAAAAGGATTACTCCTGCTCCTGTTAATATTTCTACAGAAAAACTAAAAAGCTATACAGGCTGGTATCGGGAACCAAAAACTTCAAACAGTACAAAAATAGTTTTGCGCAACGATACCCTGCGAACGCAGTCTGGTAACTCATTAATCCCCATTGGTGAAAATATTTTTATGCAAGGGCAAACAAAAGTGGTTATTGAACCGGCATCAAAAAAACTCTTCTTAATATCGGGAAATGATACAACCAAATGTATTGCGATTGATTCTGCTCAAACAACTGAAAAAAACTTAAAAGAATATGTAGGTGAATATTGGTCGGATGAAGCCGAAGCCAGGTACACAGTGAAACTAAAAGATGGTAAATTGATTGTACAACGCAGTGCTACATCAAGCACTATTCTTACACCCCTGTATAAAGATGGATTTAGTGCCCCCGGCATTAATATTTTTATTGAGCGAAATAAAAAAGGACAGGTTACCAGTATGAAATTATATGTTGGCAGGGCAAGGAATGTGGAGTTTAGAAAATTGTGAGAGCAGCCAATAGTAAAAAGAAATTTTTTGATCTTTTAAAAGAGTGGCCCGGAATTTTATAGAACATGAAAAAGGGTTTGATTTTATTTATCGCACTTGGCTTATCGGCTTCGTCGTTTGCACAGTCAATAGACTCTGCTGCTATACTACATGAGTTACAGCGTCTAAATGAAATCAGGGATTCTATATCAAAAGCCCTGATAGGACAAGATTACCATTTGCAGGAAAAGGGAGACTTAGCAATTTCAGTTGACCCCGTTACCGAAGAAGCAATACCCAGCGAAAAACAAGCAAATTTTGACAGGGTAATGAAACAACTGGAGGAAGAACAACATGTTTTTAGAAATAGAATACTACTTTTGGCTGGCGTTTTTTTTATTATTTTGTTTGCGATGAGAGCTATACTCAATAAGCAGGAACAAAATAAGAAACCCCTAAAGAATAGAAATCCTTTGGGATAAGCTCCATAGCTAACACCTACCTTCAAAAACAAAATGCTACCAGTCATCGCAAACATTTAGCCGTATCACTATTGAATTGCGTAAATTGATAAAGCAACAAAATGCAATTTATCATGAACAACAATTCATTCGAACGCCGCCGGTTTATAAAGAGTTCAGCTTTTGGTTTATTTGGCATCAGCACATTTGGTTTTGTTTCAACTCAGGATGTAATTCATAAGCCAGGCAATAGGAATAACAAAGATAAAGACCCCTTATTTTACCGGTATCCTTCTATGAATGATAGTATGGTAAGCAGCATTGTGGGTTTATCACACCGAGATATTGATAAAGTAAAAGAATTGCTGAGCCGGCGACCCGAATTAGCCGTTGCTGCATGGGATTGGGGTTTTGGAGATTGGGAAACTGCATTAGGTGCAGCCTCTCATGTTGGGCGAAGAGATATTGCGGAACTGTTAATGAGTCATGGTGCAAGACCTGATATTTTTACGTTTGCTATGCTCGGCGCTTATAAAAGTTTACAGGAAATTGTTGAAACGATACCAGGCATTCAAAGTAAACCAGGACCACATGGCATTAGTTTATTACAACATGCAAAAAACAGGCTGACAGATAAGAATATTTCAACGGAAGATAAAGTCAATGTAAATAAAGTAATCAGTTACCTGGAAAGTGTGGGTAATGCCGATATAAAAGCCAAAAGTCTTGAACTTACTGAAGAAGAAAAACAAAAATATATAGGCGAGTATCGCTTTGGTGATGGAGATGCCGAGATATTTGTAATCAGCTTAAATTCCCGCAAATCATTACAAGTAGGCCGTAAGGATTCTTCTAACAACGGGCTTCATAAATTAGATGAACATATTTTTTCGCCGACTGGTGCCCCATCAGTTAAAATTATTTTTAAGATAACTGGTGACAAAGCTGAATCCTTTAGCATACATGAGCCTGATCCTTTGGTTACCGCAGTAAGAATATAATTTTTCACTATCTGTTCAACTAACATTATTACCTACGAGCCAATGTCTTAAACAGCAGCTTTTTTACTTCTTTTCTCACAAGTTTTTAATCTTTTGCCCGTCAGATAAAAGTTACCTTTATCTTTTATCAAAATCAGCGACTTGCAACATACCTTTTCAATAAAACTTTTTTATTTAGCTACTGTATTACTGTTGGCCCCCTTTTTACTAAAAGCACAAGTTGACCGGGAGCCTCCCCCCACTGGCAATGATGTTTCGCTGCTTAAGGCAAAAGAAAATAAACTATATGGGAAAATTGTTGATGCAATCACGGGTAAAGGAATTGAAGCTGCCTCCGTACAATTATTCAGTATAAAGTTCTCTGATAGTAATAAAAAAGAAGAAATGGCCGGCGGTATGCTAAGCAAAGCTAATGGTGATTTTATTTTTGAAAAATTCCTTGCCGCTGATAGCTTTCGGATCATTATATCAGCTATCGGTTATGAAATAGTAGAAAAAATTATTTCATTTACCGGATCAGGTAAAGATGCTTTTGAAAAGGATCTTGGCAATATAGCATTGCAGCCAGCTATTAAAGAATTAGAAGATGTTGTGCTTACGGTTCAAAAACCGGGGCTGGTTATGGGGATCGACCGCAAAATTTTTAATGTTGAAAAAAGTCTGGTGGCTACCGGCGGTACTGGTCTCGACATTATGAAAAACATTCCTTCTGTTTCGGTTGATGTAGAAGGCAATGTGTTGCTGCGAAATAATGCACCCCAAATTTTTGTAGACGGTCGTCCTACTATTCTAACATTAGATCAGATCCCTGCTGATAATATTGAACGGGTAGAACTGATTACTAATCCTTCTGCAAAATTTGATGCAGCCAGTGGGGCAGGTATCATCAATATTATTCTAAAAAAAAATAAACGCATTGGCCTGAATGGAATTGTTTCAGCTGGAGCAGGCACACCGGATATTCTTAACAGCAATATCAATTTAAGTATGCGGGAGGGGAAATTCAATTTTTTTATCAGTGGTAACTATAATCAATCAGGTGGAAGGGCCAACAGTGAAACTAAAAGAGAAAATAAAGAAAACGGCATTACAGAAGATTATTTCAACCAGCTTTCACGGGGCGACCGGTTGAGGCGTTTCGGTTCCCTTCGTGTAGGGTTAGATTATTTTCTTGACAACCGCAATACATTATCTATTACTCAAAATATAGTGCGGGGTAAAAATTTTAATGAAGAGACGCAAGAGCAGGAAAACCTTAATATCAACAAAATTCTTACTTACTATGGCGAACGGTTTTCCGAAAGCAGCTCACAGTTCAACAGGTACAATACGCAATTGAATTTTACCCATAAATTTCCACAGCAAGGAAAAGAGTTGACAGGTAATATTAATTATAATGCAGGTAATGGAACTGATTACAGCGACATTACAAATCTCTACTTTAACCCGGATGGAACAGAGTATACTCCAAAGAATGTAGCGAAGAATGATGGAAATAATGATAATAAGCAATGGACATTTCAATTAGATTATACCAACCCAAAGAGTGAAGACAAAAAATTTGAAGCAGGGCTTCGTTCATACATCAACAACTATCGCAGCCAATACAATGCATTTGCTATTCTAAGCAATGGCAGTTCAGTAAAACTTCCCATCAGCAATAATTATGCATACAGAGAATTTGTAAATGCAGCCTATGCCACTTATTCTGACAAATGGAAAACGCTGGGTTATCAATTGGGTTTGCGAACAGAACATTCCAAATTTGATGGAGAACTGATTGATAGTGCTTTTAAATTTGGATACGAGTATCCGAATAAAATAGATCGGATATGGGATGCACTTTTCCCAAGCCTGTTCGTTACCAAACAATTTGGAGAAAATGTTGAAATGCAGGTCAATTATTCCCGCCGCATACGTCGTCCAAATTTCTGGCAGCTCAATCCTTTTGTTGATATTACCGATCCCGTTAACCTTCGCCAGGGTAATCCACAGCTACGACCAGAATTTGTAAACTCTTTTGAGTTTAACTATAGCCAGAGTTATGGCAAGGGTAATAATTTCTTAGGTGTTATTTATTATCGAAACAATCCGGGAGATATAACCCGCTACAGCGACACTATATCAGCAGTACAATTTCAGCAATTAAATAATGCAGCCGTTGACCCCAATGCTATTCTCAACACCTTCATCAATGCACAAAGTACTAACCGGCTTGGATTGGAGCTTACCCTGCAACAAAAAATAGGCAATCATTTTGACATCACTCCCACTTTTGATTTTCAGTATCGTAAAGTAAACGCTGTAATAAATGAGTTAAACCTCAGTAATGAAGGCTATAGCTGGGAAGGAAAATTGATCATTAACTACAAAACAGCGATTGAAAAAAAGTCATTGTTCAAAAATGTAAGCCTGCAATTGATCGGCGAATATGAATCAGCCGAAATACAAGCACAGGGACGCAGCCGCCCAGAATACAGTGTGGATTTTGCATTGAGAAAAGATTTTCTAAAAGATAAGAAAGCCAACTTCACATTTAGTATTGGCGATGTATTCAATACATTGCGTTTTGGAAATGTATTTGATACGGAAAGTTTTTACCAGGATTCTTACTGGCGCAGAAATGTAAGAAGCTTCCGTTTTACCTTATCCTATAAATTTGGCAAAGCCGATTTTTCGCTTCGGCGCAACCGGGATAATGGGAATGATGATGATTAATGAAACAGATAGCTGTCTGTAATTATTTTCCTTCTTATCTTCAGTTTCAAATTTTATTGTATGGGAAAGTTGCACGACTCGATTAAGCCGGCACATAAAGAATTCATAGAAAAACAACATATTTTTTTTGTAAGCACTGCACCATTGAGTGCCGATGGCCGGGTTAATCTTTCACCAAAAGGCCTGGATTGTTTTAAAGTATTGGGAGAAAATAAAGTCGGCTATATGGATTTGATAAGTAGTGGTAATGAAACATCGGCCCATACATTGGAAAACGGTCGTATCACCATTATGTTCTGTTCATTTGAAGGAGCTCCGAATATTCTCCGTTTGTATGGAAAAGGTATTACAGTATTACCCGGTACAACGGAATGGGAACAATATGCTCCGCATTTTACAGTCTACCCCAGCACCAGGCAACTCATCATTGCTGATATTGATCTAGTACAAACTTCCTGTGGTTTTGGAGTGCCATTGTTTGAGTATGTTGGCGAAAGAGATATTCATTTTGAATGGGCTGAAAAGAAAGGTGCGGATGGATTGCATGAATATGTGCAGCAAAACAATTTGAAGAGTTTGGATGATTTGCCTACCAGTATTGGTTTGCAAAGTTGATTTTATACTTTTTGTTCCTGAAATTCAAAATCAATACTCTTTGCCATTGCATCTTCTAATTCAATACGGCTATGCCGGTAACTAAAAAATGCAGCCGCTGCAAATGATGCCAGTGATAAATAATACCAGGTGGTGAATTTCAACTTCACCATCATACTCATATCAATATCTTTTGTATCCTCACTGCTACTTAATGCAGAATGCATAGCCAGTTTATATTGAATCAGCAATGCAATCAACATCAACGCAGCAAGTATTCCTGTTGACATGCCGGCCATGGATCTTGTTCGATGATTAGAGAAAGAAACGGCCATTCCGGCCGCTGCAAACACCAAGGCCAGTATAGCAAATATATTAGGGCCGCCAGTCAGCATTTCCCTGGTGGTTTTTTCAGAAGGGCCCTTCAATTTATTAAAGTATTCATTATCACCTAGACCCATGGCTGTTTTCCAGGGCGAGCCGATTACCAGGCCTATTCCTGTGTTACCTACCAATGTTACTGAACCACATTTAACTTCAGCAAAAGGTAACAGGAAAAGCAGAATACCTACAGCAAAAGAAATGGTACTGGTATGACGGTTCCGGAAAAAATTATTTGATTTAATATCGTTGAAAATAACCGGGGATGTTTGCTCCATAGTAATAGAATGAACGGGAAAGATAAATTAATTAGAAAATCCTCCCAACAGGCCGCTCATTTTCTTTCTATTTATTACAAGTACATTTGCAAATGCTCCGCCGTTCCATAGAAATAATTACCAGTAGTTTTAAAATGGCTTTGCAGGAATTGTGGAAGAATAAACTCCGCACTTTTCTTTCGCTGTTTGGTATTACGATCGGCATCTTCTGCATTATTGGTGTGCTGGCCGTAGTGGGCAGTCTTGAAAGAAACATACAAAACGAAGTACAATCGCTGGGCACTAATACTATTTATGTAGATAAATGGGATTACACAGCTGGCTCCGGATCCGAATATCCCTGGTGGAAATATACCAACAGGCCATTACCAAAGTATGAAGAAGTAAAACATATAAAAGAAAGAACTGCCAGTGCTAAATATGCGGCCTTCCGTATTCGGGTAAACGACCAGCTTGAGTACAACGGGAGTATTTTATCTAAAGTAAACATGTATGGCATCAGCGAAGATTTTTCATTTATACAACCGCTGGAAATAATATACGGTCGTTATTTATCCGCTGCTGAGTTTGATAACGGGAATAGTATCACAGTTATTGGTAATGATGTTGCCGAAAAATTATTTGGACAAGCATCGCTTGCTATAGACAAACAAGTAACACTGCGGGGAAAAAAAGTATTGATTGCCGGCGTAATAAAAAAGCAAGGGCGACAAATGATCGGCGGATGGGATTTTGATCAGAGTGTAATTCTTCCCTACCGATTTGCCCGTACGGTGATGAATGAAAGAAGAGCCGACCCGATAATAATGGTGCAGGGACATGATAATGTAACAAGCAAAGCTTTAAAAGATGAATTAACGGGAACCATGCGGGCCATTCATAAACTAACGCCGGTTAAAGAAGAAGATTTTGCACTCAATGATATCAATGATTTCAGTAATGCCATTAGTTCTGCATTTGTAAGTTTGAACATTGGCGGCTGGGCCATTGCAGCCTTGTCATTGATCGTTGGAATGTTTGGTGTAGCCAATATTATGTTTGTTACCGTGAGGGAACGAACTGGACAAATTGGATTAAAAAAAGCAGTTGGCGCAAAGAGCCGTGTTATACTGGCTGAGTTTTTATTAGAGTCTGCCTTCCTTTGCATTATCGGCGGATTGATTGGATTATTATTAGTGTTTCTCCTCACTCAACTACTAACGGGAGCATTGGACTTTCCCGTTTATATTTCAACGACCAATATGGTGCTGGCTATTGTTATTTGTATAATAGTCGGAGTTGTAGCAGGTTTTATACCGGCAAGGCAAGCAGCAAGAATGGATCCGGTAGCCGCTATCAGGAGTAAATAAATTAAACACAACAATTGAAAATTGAATATTGAATATTTTTGCATGAGCAATTTTTCCTCGAAAATATATACTGAATAAATGCCAGTTACCATTTTAGCCATAGAGTCTTCATGCGATGAAACATCAGCTTCTGTTTGTAAAGATGGAAAAATCTTTTCTAACTATATCGCTAATCAAACGGTGCATGAAAAATATGGCGGTGTTGTTCCGGAGCTAGCCTCCAGAGCACATATGCAAAATATAGTTCCGGTAATTGATGCGGCAATTAAAGAAGCAAATTGCCAGATAAAAGATATAGATGCGATTGCTTTTACACAGGCACCGGGATTAATTGGTTCGCTGCTGGTAGGCGGACAATTTGCCAAGTCACTTGCCTTGTCATTAAATAAACCCTTGATCGCTGTGCACCATATGCAGGCACATGTGCTGGCGAATTTGATAGCCGACCCAAAGCCCTCCTTTCCTTTTTTGTGTTTAACAGTTAGCGGTGGTCACACTCAAATTGTGGTATGCGAATCGCCAACCAGTATGAAAGTAATTGGTGAAACCATTGACGATGCGGCAGGCGAAGCCTTTGATAAATCAGCAAAACTGCTGGGTCTTCCCTACCCCGGCGGACCATTGATTGATAAGTATGCAAAAGAAGGTGACCCGACAAGATTCAAATTTCCGGAGCCTCAAATACCCGAACTCAATTTTAGCTTCAGTGGATTAAAAACATCTATTCTTTATTTTTTACAAAATGCCGGTAAAAGCAATTTGTTCAAAGAAGAATTCACAGCTACGGAAGAAGAGAAAAAAGAATTTATTGCCAATAATCTGGCCGATATCTGCGCTTCTATTCAACACCGGATCGTTACCATTCTTATTAATAAACTAAAAAAAGCATCAATACAAACTGGCATCAACAATATTTGTTTGGCAGGTGGTGTATCCGCCAACAGCGGCTTGCGAAAGGCATTCGAAGAAGCCGGAAAAAAATATGGCTGGCAAACCTTTATTCCGGCCTTTCAATATTGCACGGATAATGCAGGTATGATCGCCATTACCGGCTATTATAAATATCTGGCCGGGCAATTTGCTGATCTATCTGTCAGTTCTACTGCAAGGGCAAAATGGTAGAGAAGCTACCGGCTTTCGTTCAAATTCATAATTTCAGTTCTATACCTAAAAACCGGCGATGGCGAATTCTCATTTTCAGTTCAAACAGTTCACTGTTCACCAGGACAAATGTGCTATGAAGGTAACGACGGATGGGTGTTTGTTTGGAGCCTGGGCGGCAAATAGAGCCAGGAGTCTTGAGTCAGGAGTTGATAATTGCCTTGATATTGGAACAGGTACCGGCTTGTTGCCGTTGATGCTGGCACAGCAAAACAATTTTCATATTGATGCATTGGAGATTGATGAAAAAGCTGCTCTGCAAGCAAAAGAAAATGTAGTAGCATCACCGTGGAAGGAGCGAATAAATATTTACCATGTAGATGCGAATGAATTTTCAAACATCACTCTGTATAGCCTGATAATCAGCAATCCTCCATTTTATGAAAATGAATTAAAAGGGGTTAATGCTACCAAAAATATGGCACATCATGATGGTGGTTTATTGCTTCCGCAACTACTTACTATCATTAAAAAAAACTTGGCTGCTGATGGAGTTTTCTTTCTATTGCTCCCCTTTAAAAGACACGATGAAATAAGGAAGCTATTTACAAAACATGAGCTGGCTATTCAGCAAATAACATTTGTAAAGCAGACGGCGATCCATGGCTATTTTAGAATGATGTTGATGGGAAGCTTAAAAAAAGATGCGTTGACTGAAACAATAATTGATGAGATTTCGATTAAAGATGAAGACGATAAATACACACCTGCTTTTGCGGACTTGTTGAAAGATTACTATTTGTATTTGTAAATTGGAGTTCCACACTGCGAAGACGACTATTAAATTTCGATAAACAAGAACCCTCCTTGGAGGGCAGGGAGGCTGTCATTTACTTCCCTTCAGCATAGTCCTTCAAATATTCAAACTCCTTCGTCAACTGACCATCTTTTGCCATCGTGGCCCGGCTAATTACCTCCGATCCTTTTCCAAGTAAATCTTCTAACACATGCTTTATCAATTGCTCACCAAAATAACGGCTTGCATCTCTCGGTAATTCGTTGGGCAAATTTCCAACCGCCATTATATCAATGGAGTTGGGTAAATAAGCAGCCGTCTTTTCCAGGGTAGCTTTATCAATACCATAAACCGGGTCTTCGATAGTTTGGTCGCCAACATTAATAGGCACCGAACCATCTGCATCGTCGGTTATATCGGCAATGGTTTGAATGATAAAATTCTCGGCCTTTACATCGGGCTTTTCAAACAGGCGGGGTACATTCTTATCCCAATAAACACCGTTCAATAAGATATCCGTTTGAGCAGCGTAGGGCAAAAACTTACATTCATATTTTTCGGGATCCTCATGAAATTCCATGCGGGAGTACTTGCCGGTTTCTTTGTGGCGGTACAATTCCGCCCCTTTCAATTGTGTGTAAACCGGGTACGAAAAACGACGAATAAGATAATCATCTGGCTCTACTTCGTGTATGCCCATCAGGTTCATGATCTCTAAAATACCATGGGCAACTCTGCCCGAACCGGTAACAGCGATCTTTACATTTGGCAATCTTAGTCCAAAATAATTATGAATCAAATCCCTGAAACTGCGTTGCTTATAAACTCTGTCTAATTTAAACAATCCGGTTCTATCGCCGTAAGCCATCATACCATTATGAGCTCCAACGATACCTGCAAAAAAACCAAAACCAATGATACGTTGACCATCTTCATGCTCCAGGCACTCATAATCAATAAGTGTAATATTCTTATCGAGAATGGCTCGCAACAATTTCTGATTATGCGGTTGTTTCTTTTTGGTATGGGAGAAAAAAAGATAGGTTTTGCCCGGAATAAGCTGGTCAACCGGCACTTCCTTTATACCAAATAATATATCGCAATCTGAAAGATCTTCTTTTACTTCAGCACCGGCAGACAAGTATTCTTTATCTGAAAAACAACGGCTTTCTGAAGTTTGTACCACCACTTGAATTTGCGGCGCATTCTTTTCGATCCATTTACATTGTGAAGGAGTTAAGGCCACCCTGTTATCCGCCGGAGTTTTTCCTTCTCTTATTAGTCCAATTTTCATCATGCAGGCATTTATCGTTAGCGATACTGAAGAAAAAATTTTTTGCATTGGCATTAACCAATATGGCAAAGTTGCCGTTAAAATCTATTGAAAACAAACTGAATTAGAGAGGCGACCGATTCCGATTGCCTCTCTTCTTAATCCGTAGCTTTGTACAATAAAAAGATGACATGAATTATTTTGAACTGTTTGAAATACCGGTGCAATTAAAAGTGGATACCGCTTCCCTGTCGAAGAAATTTTTTGCATTAAGCAAGCAATTTCACCCGGACTATTTTGCCAACGAATCTGACGAAGTACAGGCCGATACATTAGAGAAAGCTGCTTTATTGAATAAAGCCTGGAAAACATTTCAAAGCACCGATGCTACCATTAAATATGTGTTGCAGCAAAAGGGCTTGTTGGAAGAGGAAGAGAAATATGATCTCCCTCCTTCTTTTTTGATGGAAGTTATGGACATAAATGAACTATTAATGGACTCGGATGAGCCGGGCCAGTTGGATGAAATAAAATTTTCGATCACCAATCTTGAAAACGAAATATATGCTCCTGTTAAAGAAGTTATTGAAAATTATAAAGATGGTGTTAGTTCCGAAAAAGAATTGCTGCAGGTAAAAGAGTATTATTACAAGAAAAAATATCT
This sequence comes from uncultured Chitinophaga sp., assembly GCA_964641575.1. Lineage (GTDB taxonomy): Bacteria > Bacteroidota > Bacteroidia > Chitinophagales > Chitinophagaceae > JJ008. Next base: position 59,340 of record CAZXMP010000002.1, read on the forward strand.
TAACCGGCTGATGCGGGAGTTACAATAAACACAGCCGCCAAGTAAAAATCAAAAGTCAAAGATTTTAACCCAACTGTTTTTTACACTTGCTGCACTCCATAAAATTTCTGGCTACCTCAACCAAATAAAGAGTTCCGGCTGCAGTGCCAAAAGAACTCTTTATTTGCTTATAAATATTTCTTCCTGTTGTTAAGCCGATGTTACATTTTTTGTTACGGATTTGTATAATGCCAATAATTTAAGATGAACCTTGTTTATTTCGTCTGTGATATAAGAATGTGCAAAATTTACATACCGGAAAAATGATTTGCTATGTGCAGCATGTCCGGATATTTTTCGTACAAGATACTCTGGCATACCAAGCATTAGTAAGATAGTAATACCTGTTCTTCGCATTACATGAGAACTAAGCTGGTCGCAAAACCTGAATGTCCGTTTAATTTTTTTCAACTCCATCAACTCACCATTTACAGAACGATACTTGTTGGCTTGCTCTGTCCATCCTGCCAGGTAACCTAATTTTCGAATATTTGCATTGAATCGGAATAATGAAATTGTACGAAATAACCTGCTATCGGCTTTCTTATGAGAGGAATGTTTTAGAAAAATAGCTACGGCATATTCTGGTAATTTTACTTTAACAGCAATATTTGTTTTCATTGACCGGTAATCAAGAAAATAATCGTTCTCTCTTTTTTCTATATTTCTAACTCTTATACCCATTAAATCGGAAAAGCGAAGTGCCGCTGTGCATCCGAATACAAAAGCATCCTTTACCCGGCGAAGCGGAAAACTTAGGCTTTTTGAAAATGCTTCATCCATGATAAGGAAGCACAACTGCTCTGGTAAAAGTGTGATGATTTGAATATCTTCCTTTCGTACATAAAATTTTTCAAAAAAAGGCTGAATAGCCATCCACTTATCATTTCGCAGATAACGAAAAAAACATTTGATGATCTTGAATACATGACCGCAATAATTATCATGGCAGCCCCTGGTATAAAACAAAAAATGGAAAAATTTACTGAAAAAATTATTCCAGTAAATTTTTTCCTGTTTCTGCATCCTCATGTTGCTTCTGATACCAGTGCAGATAACAAGCGGCTTTTGCATGTGAACTTCATACTTCCGCAACAAATTCAGTACGTGCCTGTAATTTTCAATTGTTTGGGTTTTGATGCGGCTGCCATCAAGTTTGCACCGCCTCCCCTTTGCGGTAGCCCTGATAAAGATTTCAAATTCTGAAATCATAGAAATTTCTTTTACCATTGCTTTAGATTTTACTTGTTAAGAAAATAATGACCTGCAAGGGTAAATTTTTTATCTTAGTAAACAAGTTCTTTGATTATGCTTACTATCCCTTCGGGATGATACAGCCGGGGCGTTCTTACACGGCTGGAACTGGCTACAGGTACGGGTTTAATGGAAAGGAACAGGATAATGAAATTTCGGGCCAGGGTAATCAATATGATTATGGATTTAGAGTTTACGACCCGAGGCTGGGGAAATTTCTATCTGTTGACCCATTAGTTAAAAATTTTCCATGGTGGACACCTTACCAGTTTGCAGGAAACACCCCAATACAAGCTATGGACTTGGATGGTAAAGAAATTTATTTTTATACTTGGGATCAAAGCAAGCAAGACGAGACTGCACTACAAAAGGTACATCAGATTGATGTTATTGAGCAAAAAAGTGATATTATATTCTTAACAGATTTGTTTGGTTGGAGGATTACCCAAGAAGCTAATCTTAAAGATTTGGGTTTAGAGCAGACTTGGCTTTTATATGATAATAACTGGCGTTTAGTACCCACTTCTAAGCTGAATCAAAGTTTGGATAAAATTAGTAAAGAGGAATGGGGTTCATTTTTAACTCCTGAAAAATACGAAGAGACATTACAAAATATCAAGTCAATAGGAGATAGAGCATCCATTGCGGTCAATTTTTTAATGTTGGCTGATGGAATTAGGAACATTTATAAAGCTTTTCGAAAAACGGGTAGTAGTGCTGGAAGTTTGAAAGGAAGTTTGAATAAATTGACAAGTGATGAGAAAGGCGGAATAATGAAACTTGTTAAAGATGGGCATGCTGTAGAAATAATTCAACGAGACCCTACTAGAAAGACAGCAGATTTATTGGTGGATGGTCTTAGAACTGAACTAAAAACTATTCAGAACTCAAATGTCAACACAGCTATTACTAAATTGCAAGATGCGTTTAAGCAAGGTGAGGCAGCTATCCTTGACTTAAGAAAAACAAATTTTGGAAAGAAAGAAGTTAAAGAAATAATTGAAAGGACGGCTGGCTCTTTTTCTGATAAAAAATTACCTGGACCTGTGAAAGTATGGACAGCGAAAGGAGACTATACATATTGAAAATGGCAAAGTTTGAATGTAACTGCGGGAATATTCTATCGAATTCAAGAAGTCCAAACGACATTGAGTATCACGTTTATTCTGATTTTGAATGGAATAAGATTTTAGCCAATAATGTTATCGATAGTATTTCAATACCCAGGCCTCAGTATGAAGTTTGGAAATGTCCCAAATGTCAACGGCTATATATTTTTGAGAATGACATTTTAGTAAGAACTTATATTGCAGAATCTAAGTAATGTTTCAGCAGAGATGCATTGGATTTTATAAACCGCTGAACAATATGGATTTTTTTATTGTCCCGAATGTCCTACAGTTTGTAAAATAATCCACTTCTCGTCTTTTGTTGTCGTTAGTTTGTGAGTCAATAAGAAAAATAATAATTTTAGGGCTATATGGTCAGACGGTGTCAATATTGGATTTTGCCAAAAGCCTCCCAATATTTATTTTTTAGTAAAAAGTCATTAGTAAAAAACTACTCATTTATAACATTTGTGAGGTTATGCAGATTATATCTTTTTACCATCAACAAATTTATAAATACCTAATTTTTATCTATTAAATTAAAATAATGAAAAAAATACGTCCCGCTACCGCTCTGCTTTTCATAATTATGATACTCGCAAGCTGCGCTACTTCGCATATCAATGACAAAAGAATTAATGATGCTGCCTTCCCGGCAGGATTTAAAGACAAGAGCAAAATACTATTGGTGGAAAAATGGACAACTGGGTTATCGAAAGGCACGGTGAACAGGCGTCTAGAAAGAGAGATGACTAAAAACTATACCGGTAAGTTTGAAATGGTGACCAGGGAGGAAATTGAAACCAACCCCAAATATGCTAATAAAGATGTTTATAGGTATGTTCTTTCCAATCAAATATGGTCCAGTCGAAGCAGCACTCTCACCCAAACAGTAACCAATGCAGGAGTATCAGGAAATTCAACTCAATACAATAATGCCTACCGGTTGGACTTTCATTTAAAAGATAGAATTGAGAATAAAGATTATCCGGAAATAGGAGTTACATCTAATTCTTTTCCTAAAGCAATTAAAAGAATTGCGCCGGTGTTAAGTAAAAGACATATCTAACCTTAGTTGCCTAAATCAAATTTTCACTGGCTTAAAATCATCTCCCTAAAAAAAATTATGTGTTCTTTTATTTACTTTCTTTATTAATTTGCTGTTCTCTTATCCCTTACGCAAACTTGATTAATAAATTAATTGCCAATAGTTTTTTCGTGCTCCCCTTTAATTCTTTAAGCCTCTTGAAACAAAATCAAATCAATGTCAGAACAAATAATTAAAGAAAAACTATTATCAAAAAAAGCAAGTGATAGGCAAAAAGCAGCTAAAAATATTGGAACTCTAGGCTTTTCTAATCTATCAAAGGATCTTTTTGATGCCTATCTCAAAGAGACAAAGGATGGGAGATCATGGGAGACCCAAGTAGAAATGATTTTAGCACTGGGACGAATAAAATACTACCCTGCATTAGTCATTATAGAACCCATTGTTTTATTGAACAAATCACATGACATGATAACATATGCTGCAGCTCAAACTTATGTTCGACTAAAAAGAAAATCAATTTTTGATGCGCAACCGATACTTCATTTACTAAAATTTGGAGGTCTTTCTTTAGTTGATGGAGCCTTAAATCCTCTGTCTTATGATAAAATGATGCCCCCGGAGAAGGAAATTATTGAATTGTTGCAATTGTGCTGGGATCTCAATAAACATAAAGATCGTCTAGGATATGAAAGAAATTTCAGTGACCCCCGGTATAGCTTAGCAGCTGCGTGTGCAGGGTGGGATAAAGAATTAACAACTGCTTTTTTGAACCATTGCATAGAAACAGCTGAAAATGATCATACTTTAATGAATATTGCAAAGAATTCTCTTAAAGGAATTCATTCCACTCTTCGCTAATTTTTAGGTACAATTTCCCATTTATCTAATGCAGATGTGCGAATAGCATTAAAACCCTGAGGTAAATCAACTATTTCCAAAACAGTAGAATCAATTTCTACTATATTCCTTAGACTAACAACAACTATTTCCGATTCGTCAATAGTTTCTTTCCCCCAGAACTCCCAAGTTTCATCATCATGATGGGCGACATAAACTATAGTTGATTTATCAGAAATTACATATTTGCTTGTTAAGACAGTATTATCCAAGTTATAATTAATTGCCATATTTATCCTCCTCTTCTTTGAGATTCTTTCTTTAAATTTTGATCTTTTGAAATTACTCTTAGATTTCCATTACTATTCGAACCACCATTTACCCGTTCAATAATATGATCAACTTCAGCCTGATTCATATTAGCTTTTTCACCTTTGGTAACTTTAATAGGCATATCAATTACACTACCATCAATATCACTCCTTAGAATACCATCATTCATCTTCTTATTATAATCTAAAATCCGTTGACGTTGGGCAGCGGTAGTTTCTAATCCAGGCCCAACTTTTCTTGGTTGCTTTAATTTTGAATAGTCAACTGCACCTTTCCATTTTGAAAGTGTTACTTTAGCAAAATTAGGTGCTCTTACAGTTTTTTCAGCCTGAGCCTCCATACCGTATGTCACCATTTGAGTAGCTATTATATCCCACCTCTGATCTGACTTATAACTTGTCCAATAATCAGAATATTCCTTTCCCTTACTATCTCCATCTAAAATTTTTGAGGTATGTTTTTGTGCCTCAAACATTTTTTCAGACGATTTAAAAGACCAGGTAACTGCTTTTACTTCGTCTTCAAACATTCCTGTGCTACTATGTGGAACTGTTACTGTTCCATGAACTATGTATTGTACCGATGCGTTCTTTTTATTTTCATATACAGTGGTTTTATAATAAGATTGCATATCTCCTCTAGCATATTGGGAAGATCCTGTGCTTGAAGATCCGGCCACTGGGACAAATTCGTAAAAATCTTCATCGTGAGAATATTTGAGGGTAGCTTTTTCATGCTTTTCATCCCAAACTAGTAAATAGTGCTTTTTCTCTTCACCATCCAAATCGACATTTCTTATAACATCATTTTCTGCAAAGGCATAAGCACTGTTCCATGGAAAAGATTTTGCCAGTGGATCAACAGACAAAAACTTACCCAACCTCGGATTATAAATCCTAAACCCATAATCATACTGATTACCCTGTCCAGAAATTTCATTATCCTGTTCTTTCCCATTAAACCCATACCTGAAGCCGCTTCCGGCCATGTAAGAACGTCCCGGCATCATCATCCCGAAGGGATAGAGATTTTAACTAAGAACTTCGACGAAAGTATGTTGGCCATTATTGAGGTTATCCAATCGATTAAAATTTTTAACCCCACGCAGTTAAACAATCCTTAGTATGCTTCCTATATTTAGGGGGATCTACGCTGCAACCCAACAAGTTTTATTCCCAAAATTTTTTGTATGGATTAGTAACGGAATCTCCTTTTTCTTCCAGAATTTTCGATAGGACACTCTTTTCTTTTAAAGATAATTTATCGGAATTTTTCAATTGTTTCAGTGATTCATAAGAATTCATTAGACCTAAGTATCCAATAATTTGACCGACTTTCTCAATCAAATCAACAGGCAATTTTTCATTTTCAATTATAGTTACAATGAACATATCGAGGTACGATTGAAAGTTTAAATTTGGCCGTTCAAAATTATGCCATTGCTTATCAGAAAGATCACAAAAAATTGTAATCATTTCATCTAAAGTAAATTTATCTTGGGCTTGATACTGTAATATCAAATTTTTAAAATATTGTTCAAGTTCCTCTGATGATAAAGTCTCGGGTAAATTAGTAAAGTCCATAATTTTATTGTTGCATATTTACAGGAATATGTGTTTTATTTTGTTGATTATTTGAATGTAATTGACCATCTGAACCAAGATATTTATTTCCAATTTTAATTTGAGCTGTCCAAGTAGTTGCGGAATTGCTACCAGCTGGAGCTCCTGAATCGGGAGAATGCCACTTAATCTGCACTTTTAAACCTCCAATAGTCAAATTATACTTAAATCCCTGAGAAATCCTTTGGGAAGGTACAAAGGAATTCGCCATATTTTTTGGTACAAAGCTCCTTAATACATTTTGACTTACGGAACCATTTACTGCTATAGAATTAATAGCTTGAACTCCTTGACGAAAGGCCCCATAACTGCTCGCGGAGGGTGGAGTTGCTTTAGTAGCGTTGCTATTGTTTTTTGCAGCTTGAGTATTCCCATTATTTACAGTTATTGATTGATTATTTGTACTGTTGGTGGTTCCGGTTTTTTGTCCACTATTTACAGAACGTGCAGCTGCTGCATATAAAAATGTTTCGTTATACTTGTTATCAGCGGCTATTTTTACCTTAGCGTCGTTTACAGTCCAGGCAAAAAAACTTTCATCAACTTCTGTTGCTTTTTCATAGGAAGAAAATGTTCTTGTCTCGTCATAAGTAAAAGTTTCTCTATTTAACACCCCAGGTGAAGTATAATACTTCTTTGTATCCTCATGATGAACAACATACTCAACTCTAGGATTTTTAATAGTTTTATAAGTATGAAATATTCCAAACACACCGCCGCCAAACCCTATACTGATCTTATCTTCTTCAAAATCCTGTGGTTTTCCATCATACATTGGTATTAGAACGGTTTTCCCTTGAGCATCTTGAGTGAATGTATAGTGATATTGTTCTAGACCATCCAAATCAATCGCTTGAACTGGGGTGTTGCTCGCAAATTGATAGGGGGTTAATTCGGGATATCCTTTCGTCAATGGATCTACACTCAAAAACCTTCCCAACCTCGGGTTATAAATCCTAAACCCATAATCATACTGATTACCCTGCCCCGAAATTTCATTATCCTGTTCCTTCCCATTAAACCCATATCTGTAGCCGATTGCAGCTGTGTAGGTACGTCCCGGCATCATCATCCCGAAGGGATAGTAAGCAAACTCGCTTTACACTTTTATAGTAAAGCTTTATCAAAGAACTATACACCTAAATTTTAAGGCATAACGAATCTAAAAAGAATTTTTCAAAGGAGTAAATTTTATGCTGCTTTGCTATTTAATAAACAAATCAAGTAGTAGAATTCCTGCTAGCCCGATTATAGAAAAAACTGTTTCCATAACTGTCCATGAATGAAATGTTTCCTTTAATGACAGTTTAAAAAATTCTTTGAACATCCAGAAGCCTGAATCATTTATATGAGGACCAAATACACTGCCGGAACCTACTGCCAGTACCATTAATTCGGGAGACAGATGATTATGCATAGCCAAGAATGGTACTACTATCCTGTCTGTTGTAATAAGCCATACTATAATTGCAATTCCGGCTACAGCATCATTGAGTCACTTCGTCAGAACTTCCGTCTTCGTTTTATTTTTTATACCAGAATAGCCAGCACTATTGTAAAAAGTAAGGCAATGGAGCACTCACCAATATACTTAAGTATCGCTTAAAAAAAATCAGGTAATACAGGGTTTATAAAAGATTGCCTATCATCATAAAAGATGAACAATGCATGAAAGCTGCGAGTAACAACTTTTTCAATACCCTGCAGTATGATTTTTATTATTATGATAAGCTCTTATCTACTGCGTATTCCACTCCTCTTAGTTCAGCAAGCCCCCGCAATCTTCCTATTGCCGAGTAACCAGGATAGGTTTTCTTTTTCAGATCATCCAGCATCTGGTGACCATGATCCGGACGCATAGGAATAGAAACATTTCGTCTTCTTTGTATCAATACTATCTCCTTTATTACTTCATACATATCTGTATCACCAGCTAAATGGTCGGCTTCATAAAAATTCCCTTCTGCATCTCTCTTTGTATTGCGCAGGTGAAGAAAGTGAACATGATCGCCAAATCGTTGCAACATTTTTACAATATCATTATCTGCCCTGGCACCATAGGAACCTGTACAGAAACATAACCCATTGGCCGGAGAAGGAATGGCATTTAATAGATCAGCAGCATCCTGTTCAGTGCTTACAATTCTCGGCAAGCCTAAAATACCATACGGAGGATCGTCCGGGTGAATGGCCATTTTTATCCCACATTCTTCTGCTACTGGTACAACTTGCTGTAAAAAATAAAACAAGTGCTGCTTCAATTTTGCGGCATCAATCCCTACATAGGTTTTTAAAGCCGCCAATATTTGTGCTTCGGTAAAACGTTCTTCGCTTCCCGGCAATCCAAGCAATGCATTTCTATATAAGGTTTCCTCTTCCTCGTCGGTCATTCTATCAAACCGGAATTTTGCTTTTCTTATTTCTTCTTCTGCATAATCATTTTCGGCACCGGGTCTTTTTAATATAAACAGGTCGAAAGCAATAAAAGCAGAACGTTCAAAATACAAAGCTTTGCTACCATCCGGCATGGTGTACGATACATCTGTCCGCATCCAATCCAATATCGGCATAAAATTGTAGGTCACCACTTTTAAACCGCAGGCGGCAACGTTTCGCAAACTCTCTTTATAGTTTTCAATATGAACCTGATAATTGCCCAACTGCTTTTTTATGTCTTCGCTTACCGGCAAACTTTCAATAACGGTCCATGTCATTCCAGCTTCTTCAATTACATTTTTTCGTTTGTTGATCTCTTCCAAAGTCCATACTTCTCCAACCCGAACATGATGCAGAGCAGTTACTACTCCATCGCAGCCGGATTGTCGTATATCTGATAAACTTACCGGGTCATTCGGCCCGAACCATCTCATTGTTTGATGCATCAACATGTTTCGAAAATTTCAATTGAAAAGTTGCTGTTTTATTGCTTCTGCGGAAGATAAACCCATTCGGGAAATTGTCCAAATGACTAGCAAGCACAAATTGATAGATATAGCGCAAAAAAAACAACTCAAAGTGAGTTGTTTTTTTAGTGCCCGGGACTGGAATCGAACCAGCACATCCTTGCGAACGGCAGATTTTGAGTCTGCTGCGTCTACCAATTCCGCCACCCGGGCATCCTGGTAGTCCCAAACTGCTTCGGGAGGGTGCAAATGTAAATGGGAAATAGTAAACAATAAAATTTAAAATCGCCGGGAAAAAAGACTATTTGTCATCCGTATCAACTGCCTCTGCTTTTAAAAAGAATTTTCTGAATACATAGTGATACACAAATGTATTGTTACCCGTAGTAACAGGAAATGCATTTACCAGTGACCAACCATTATTGCCCATAAAATTCAAAGCGTCGATAATAGAGTTAAATTTCTTTGCTCTCCCTTCTTCATCTTTAACCCGGTTATCTTTCCATATACTTCTTCTTTCGCCATAATCAATATCAATAGTAACCCGGGAACTGAGTAGCCTGGGTGTGGCCACCACTGTACAATACTGTTCAATTTTAGTAGTATCAGTCTGTGCCGAAACAAATGTTGATGTAAGAAAAAGAATAAATACAAGAACTATGTTTTTCATGATAAAAATTTTAATGATAAATGTAGAAATAAGTTGCTCTAACAAAAAGATAAAAAGCATTTTGCCTGGTAAATTAAATAAGAAAATTACCCGTGATATAATACGTATTTCTCAAAGAACGAATGAGACTTTTTCCTTTTTGACATGTAATGATACTATAACCATATGTTCAGAAAGTCTAATGAAATACCCTTAATTTATCAAAATTCCATATTCGTTGTTTTACCAACTACCTTTGCAATAGATTCTTTTTTAATATATTAAGGGTATAAAAGAAATATTGAGCCATAAGTATTTTTACTATTGTTTTTACCGTATTTTCCGTACACCTTTGCACCTCAATTCCGACCCAATGAAAAAAACTCTACCTGTATTTGCATGTATTTTAGTGTTCGCATTTTTAAGTAACACTTCGGTTTTTTCCCAAACAACTGTTGTTTCAACTACTGGCTATTCAGTTAACATCGTTATTATTCCAAAAGCAATAGTACCCACAAGCAATACCTGTGTTAATGGATTTAATTACAATGTAAGGTTTGACTATTCTGTTACTTTTAGCGGCACCAATATTCCTTCTTCTTTGTACACCTTACAGGGTACATTAGGTTGTGGTTCTTCTTCACACTTCTTCGACCTTCCAAATAACCAGTCTGTTGGTTCTGTAACCAGCCGATCAAATGTTTGGAGAGGAGTTAGCGATTGTAGTACAGCTTCTCTTGCCACACTTAATTGCAATATTATTAATATTGAAATTCATGGGCCTGGTATTAACTCCCGCATTGTTTCGTATGCTGTAAGCAATAGCCCTTTACCTGTTAAGTTAGTGAGCTTTGATGCTGAATCTTTAAAAGAAAAAGTAAGACTTACCTGGTCAACTTCTTCAGAAATTAACAGTGATAATTTTATTATTGAAAGGTCGGCAGATGGAAATAGCTGGTCACCAATAAAAACAATTAAAGCTGGTGGTAACTCATCTGTGTTATTAAATTATGAAGCCACTGATGATAATCCTTTAAAAGGCACTGCTTATTACCGATTAAAACAAATCGATATTGATGGATCATTTGAATATTCAATGACAAGAACTGCGAAATATACAGGAAGTGCCTTAGTTGACATTTACCCAGTTCCCAACACCGGGAATACTGTAAACTTTAAAGGTATAACTGACTTAAAAAACACAACGATAACTGTTCGCAATGCAGCGGGTATGTCATTATACGTATCGAACCTTACCAGCAATTCGGCTCAATTACCAACTCTTAAACCGGGTTTATATGTTATCAGCCTTACTAATAAAATAACAGGCGAAAACACTAACCTCCGTTATATTAAAATATAAGCTACCGCAACTTTCTACTGACAAAACCGTCCTTACTGGGCGGTTTTGTGTTTTAAGCACTTATTGATTGATTAAAACACCTGTATCTAATTTCTTCTTAATAAAGTTTAGCTTTGTAGAAGGAAGAAGAGCAGAGCGAAAACGACTCATAAAAACTACCCCACAATGTCCAACTTTTTTAAAAAAATTGTTTTCCTGTCATTTTTATTACCTGCTCTTGCTCAGGCGCAGGATAAAGATGTAATTATAAGAGTAGTGCAAGACGATGAATCGAGCCGTCTTGATAATTTTGAAACCAACTTGCTATTAAAAAGAAGTGGCTTTAAATTTCAAATACTGCTAAATAATGTGGAAGGCATTTATGTTTTTGCCAGTATAAGAGATTCAGTATATCGTTTTACAGAAACCAGTCCTATCCGTGACTTTGAATATCTTAATCTGTTAGAACTTCGGGATGGCGATAAAAACAATTCGAACAAAGAGCTTAACCTCAGTGAAACGGGTTGGTCGTACTGGTTCTATAAAGATTCTGCTGAGTGGCATTCTTTCAACAAACATGCTGTTGGAATGGCTGAAAGAGGAAATGTTTGTACCAAGGTTATTAAGCAATTCTTTGATGTTCCCACCAATAAGGTGTTGAAAATGCGGAATATGGATGCTCCGCTATATCTCTATTTTGTTGCCGTAAAAGAATATGATAAGGATGGTAAACCTCTTACAGAATTAATGCGCCGAAAAGTAAGAATACAGTGGACGGATGACGATTAAAAAAAGTATTGCCAATTTCTCAATAAATCAGCAATACTTTTCACTTAGTCTTATACGGGAGGTTTAAAATGAATTATAATTAAATTTCTGCCCGCCTATACTTGCCTCGTACATTAAGCCCCCTTTTTGCTGTGTAAATATCATTACGCCTTCTTTATACTTAACGTTAGCAGAAGCTCCTGCAGTAACAGCCACTGCCGATGCCTGCGCAGAGAATTCAATTTTATTTTCTTTAAATCGGTCGAGGTCAGCTTTTGATTCAAAAAAGATTACCTCTCTGTAAGCCTGACCCCCAAACTGGAATCCAATACTTACCTGTGTAAGTTTAGCTTTGCCAATTATAGCTCCCCCTTCATAAACTATTCCATTACCGGCAGCACCTCCAATACCGATACCTCCCTTCCCCACATTGGGGAAAATGACATAGCCATAAGCATTCTCAAATAAATTTTTCATGAGTCCGTCAGTAGCAATAAAATCTGCTTTGGCTTCCATACAATCTTCGGCTAACCTTTTATCTTTTCTTGAAGTTTGTGCTACAGCTATGGTACTGATAAACAAAGTAGCAAGCAAAAGAGTGTGCTTTACAATTCGGGTTATTGATTTCATAAATGTAAAAGTTTTTAATATTAATAAGAAGGCGGATAAAATCTCGCCTATAAAACATTATTCAAAGACTTTGCCAGTAAACGAGAAGATGAGCTAATGACTGTTAATTACTTATATTTATTGCTTAATAAAATTAACATGAAGTTTTTTTCACTTCTCTTCCTCGCAGCAGGATTAAGCTTCTGCGGTAGCTCAAAAAAATCAACTACTGGTACCCCTGATAATAACAGCCAATTAAAAACGGGTGCTGAGCAAACAGAAAAATACCTGCCTTATCTGAAAGGTAAAAGAGTGGCCATTATGGCTAACCAAACGACTATTATTGGCAACACACATTTAGTAGACAGCTTAAAAACCCTTGGGATAAATATTGTAAAAGTGTTTGGTCCTGAACATGGTTTTCGGGGTAATGCAAGTGCGGGAGTAAAAGTGGTAGATGAGATAGACCAGGCAACGGGCATCCCCATCATTTCATTGTATGGAAAAAAGAATAAGCCCAGCAAAGAAGACATGGCCGATGTGGATGTGTTGATTTATGATTTGCAGGATGTAGGCTGCCGTTTTTATACCAACATCAATGCACTATCAAGATTAATGGAAGCCTGTTATGAGAATGGAAAAGAAATGCTGATTCTTGACAGGCCAAATCCCAACGCCTATCTCATTGATGGGCCTATATTGGATATGAAATATAAATCTGGTATTGGAATGTTTCCGATACCAATGTCGCATGGATTAACAGTGGCCGAATTTGCACAAATGGCCAATGGCGAAGGTTGGTTAAAAGATAAAGTAAAATGTCCGCTCAAAATAATTACTGTTTCTAACTATAATCATGAAATGCTTTACACACTTCCCGTAAAGCCGTCGCCGAATTTAAATACGCAGCAAGCTATCATGCTTTATCCTTCTACTTGTATGTATGAAGGAGTATATGTAAACCATGGTCGTGGCACTTATTCACCATTTGTAATATTAGGCAGCCCGTACCTCAAAGGCAAATATGATTTCTCCTTCACTCCTACCGGCATTAAGGGCATGTCTGAAACTCCCTTATTTATGGACCAGGTTTGTTATGGGCTTGATCTCCGCAATTACGATGTGAACCTATTAATAAAAAGCAAAAAGATCAATTTGCAATGGTTAATGGAATTGTATAAAGCTTCCCCTAATAAAGAACAATTTTTTGATCACAAGCTCAGTAAAGAAATGGGCACATTTGAATTCAGAGTTGGAAATGGTTTGATCCGACAACAAATCATTGATGGGGTGTCTGAAGAAGAAATACGGGCTAGTTGGGAACCGGGCTTAAGCCAATATAAAGTGATGATGAAAAAGTATTTGCTATATCCTTAATAAATTTTCAGTTGTGAAAAAGCGACAAAATTATATCTCCTGGGATGAATATTTTATGGGTGTTGCGTTGCTATCGGCTAAAAGAAGCAAAGACCCCAGTACACAAGTCGGTGCCTGTATTATAAATGATAAAAATAAAATTGTGGGTGCAGGATACAATGGTCTTCCCATTGGCTGCGATGATGATGAATTTCCCTGGGAAAAGGAAGGAGAGTTTTTAGGTACCAAGTACCCCTATATCTGCCACGCAGAATTGAATGCGATTCTTAATAATATTGGCATGGATCTGCAGGGTTGTAAAATTTATACGGCGTTATTTCCCTGCAATGAATGTGCAAAAGCAATTATTCAATCCGGCATTACAGAAGTTATATACCTGTCTGATAAGTATGCCGGCAATGATGTTTTTAGAGCCTCAAAATTAATGCTGGACAAAGCCAATGTAAAATACCGGAAAGTAACATGTACCATTAACAGCCTTATTCTTTCGTTTAATGAAGTAGATGTCTGATAAAATAGCTATTAAAAATTAATCAGTTGTTTTACCTTACGGGTGATCAACGCCATGTTGAGGTACTTGATATTCAAAAATTCAAAATCAGGAATTAATAGCAATGAAATAGCAGCTTCCTTCAATGCTATGGCATTATTAAAACATTCCAGTGCTTTTTCTCTTGCACCTGCATGAGCATATTCAAGTCCCATCCATAACTGAGAAATATATTCACTGCGACTTCTTAGACTATTAAAATGATCATCAACCCTTTTTTGCATGATAGAATGATCATCTTCCATAACAAATTTAACTAAACCCTGGTCTTGCGATGATTTAGCCGCCAATATTGCTTCCGATTTATTGCCAAACATCCAATGCAAACGGGCCAGTTCGCTGTATCTCTTTTTTTGTAATACCGGATCATGTGATGATTTAGCAAGAAGATTTTTTTGCATTTCCAATGCCCCTTCCCGGTTGTTCATATTGGCAAGCACCATCACTTTATTCTTCAGCAAAAATTCCCACATCGGGTTTATTTCAATACCCTGCTCATACACTCCCAATGCAGCCTCATATTCCCCTTTTGCCTGTAATAAAATAGCCAGCCACAAATACACATTGGATTGATTGGCATTTAAACTAATTGCCCTCCTATAGGTAATTTCCGCTGCGTGCCAATCAAAGGTTTGGAAATACCAATAGCCAAGTGATGCCTGCGTTTCACCAGAAAACGGATCTAGTGCAGTAGCTATATCAATATATTTCTTTGCCTGCCACAACATCATCACGGGGTCTTCATACCCACGGAAGGAGGAAAGCAAGTAGGTATCTGCTAATCCTGAATAAGCGGCGGCAAAAGACTTATCCCTGTTAACTGCCTGCTGAAAATGCTCTCTTGCTAAAATAATATCGGCTTTGTTTCTTTTCTCCGTTAATAATTTTCCCCGCAAATAAGAGTCATACGCCTGCAAATCACTGGTTGGAATATAATCCAACTCACGGGTTTCTTTTTTTGACAAAGCCGTGTTCAATACCGCAGCAATTGCCAACGCTACTTCCCGTTGTATTGAAAATATATCATTCAATGGCCTGTCATAAGAATCGGCCCATACATGTTCGTCTGTTATCGCATTAATTAGCTGTGCAGTAATCCGAACCTGGTCGGTACTGCGTTGAACACTTCCTTCCAAAATCAACCCAACGCCCAATTCTTTACCAATTTCTTTTACTGGCTTGGGAGAATTCTTGTATTGCATTACCGATGTACGGGAAATTACTTTATAAGCTCTTATCTTGGAAAGTTGTGTAATAATATCTTCGGTTAGTCCGTCGCTAAAATAATCCTGTTGCTGGTCGCTGCTAAGATTGGTAAATGGTAATACTGCTATGCTATTGGCATTGGTGGTGGGAATTGCTGCTTCCGCATTACCAACTGTTGGTTGATGAAAAGGCTCCGTACCCTCCGTTAGTATTTCATAAATACGAACCGGGGCTTTTACATTCTTTAATTTCTCTTCTTTTACAAAAATAGATTCCAGTTCTTTTTTATTGGCAATATTGCGATATACCACTTCTGATATATAAATACCGCCTGCCGGAGCCAGCGATTGTATGCGGGAGGCAATATTAACTACATCGCCAAAAATATTACCACTGTGTACTAATACATCTCCCATGTGAATGCCAATCCGAACTGGTATCCGGGGTTCATTCTGCAAATCTTCCTGCAATAATTTGGCAAACTCCGCTGCATCAGTAGAACTGTTGAACAATAGCAAAGATCCATCACCGTAGTACTGAATAATTTTACCATTCAGCTCTTCGGCGATTAACTCTACTACTTCCCGGAAGCGATTGATTTTTTCAACGGCTACCTCTTCGTTATCCTGCATCATAGCAGTATAGCCGACAATATCGGCAAAAAGAATTGCAGCGAGTTGATGAGAATGGTCGGCCATGGTTGAAGTTGGGCGAAGTTAATAAAAATGGCTGCTTTTTTTGTAGAATTTATATATTGAAATTTGATGAATGGCAGTAAAAATTGTGTGCCGGCAGTATACTAAGCCGGACTTACACGGGTGAACATTAAGAGCTGTTGATAATTAACAACCTTTTAAACCGGGTATATCTTTAGATGATATTATAACAAACTGGACTGATAGTTAAAGAAGATAACTGTTCTATTATTTGTTAACTAAAATCATTCAATATGAAAGCTTTAATATTTACCCTAAGTATTGCCGTTTTAACACTGGCTTCCTGCAAAGCTTATAAAGATGTACAGGAACCAGAGTTCAGGGACGTTGAAAATGTTCGCCTGATTGATGTAGGCCTGCTTGAATCCAAAGCCGGGGCTGATTTAATTTATTATAATCCAAATAGTTTTACGGTTACCCTTTCTTCTGCCCGTGGAGATGTGTATGTAGATGATAAATATATGGGCCGGTTTGAACTGGAAGACAAGGTATCGGTTAAAAAAAGAGCTGAGTTCACCATTCCGGCTATTCTGAAAATAGATAATATCGGTGCCTTAAAAAATCAAAACGAAATTTACAAGAAAAAAGAAGTGATGATTCGTATTGACGGGGTTGCTCGTTTATCTAAAACAGGTTTCTCCAAAGAAATACCAATTAAGTATGAAAAACTGGAAAGTGTGGACAAGCTAAGAAGTATTTTATCCCGTAGTAAATAATACAACAAGGCTTGAAGAAATTAATCGATAATTTCTTCAAGCCTACTTTAATTTCAAAATTTAAAGACTTGCCTTAGTACCTGGCTGGTTGCCCGGTTTTAGGAATTGACTTATAGATAAACTCCCGCAATTGTTCATTGGAAGTAGCCAAATCTTCCCGGCGCAGATACATCATATGGCCGCTGCGAAATCCAGTCCAGGTCATCCGGCTTTTTAATTTTCCGCCCGGATCCATTTGCCACATATTATACTTTGCATTAAAATAATCGCAGGCGCCATCATAGTAACCTGATTGCACCAGCAAATGAAGAAATGGATTTTGAGCCATCGCCTGCCGCAGGTTCTCTCCTGTTCTGTCGTTGGTTCTATCCCATGGAGATACCGGGCCGAACATATAATAGCGCAGATCAGTTTTATAATTCAACTCTTCCCGCAGGTACATATTAATAGCTGGTGTAAATGCATGCAGCCATGAAGTAAGTTCTGAATTAAAATCAGGCCGTTCTCCTGCATCCTGCCGGTCAATTCCTTTGTACCGGGAATCCAAACGACCAACAGTGAATCCTTTATCCCGCAATAATTCCTTCCAGAAAAATGCAGGTTCAATATTTAAGTTGCGCTGAAGTATTACCGTTTCAGCTATACCTGAATAGCGAGACATCTTTGCGGCAATTTGTTTTTTTTGCTCATCACTCAAAGTATTTCCTTTTGCCAATGCAGGAATTAATTGATTCACGGTAAAATCTTCTACTTCGGGTAGCATGGCAGTAAGATCTTTCTGTTGTAAGTCAGCCGGCAATACTTTATGATACCAGGCGGTAGCTGCGTAGTATGGCAGCATCAATGCCTGGTCTACAGGGCCATCTCTAAGAATTCCCAGTTTTGTAGGAGAAACCAACACCACTCCATTCAAATACATCCAATGTGAATTTTGTAATTCCAGTGCCAGTCCGGACACCCGGTTGGTTCCATAACTTTCTCCAATTAAATATTTAGGCGAAGCCCAGCGATTTTTTCTGGTCACAAATGTATTCAGCCATTCTGCCAGGTATTTTATATCTGCATTTACGCCAAAGAATCTTGCAGTAGGAATATCTTTACTGATCATACGGGAAAATCCAGTGTTCACGGGGTCTACATACAATATATCTGCAACGTCTAAAATTGAATATGGATTATCCCGCATGCCATATGGTTGAATGGGATAACCTTCATCATCTATATTCAAAATACGGGGACCAGTATACCCGATCTCCATCCAAACAGAGGGAGTGCCGGGACCACCGTTAAAAGAAATCACTAACGGCCTTGCGGTCTTATCTTTTACATCAGTTCTCTCATAAAAAGTATAAAATACACCGGCGATGGCTTTTCCATCCTCATCCCACACAGGCATCACACCTGCAGTTGCAGTATAAGGCACCGCTTGTCCTTTGATGGTAACCTGGCCTTTGGTAATAACGGCAGTATCCGTTTTTACCATCCGGTTTATTATCATTTGTTTTTCCTGTGCTTTGCTGCTAAGTGACGCAAAAGCAAATAAGACGAGGAGTAGTATTTTCATACAAGAATAATTTAGCGGAATGAAAACTGAATGTAAGAAATTATATAATCCTTTTCCCTGAAGAATCAAATAATCATTCCAAAGGAGGTAACTATTACTGATAGAATGGAAGATGTATAGCACCTCACTCCCTTTTCATTCTTGAAAAAGGATAACCACCACAGCCTTTTCGGGGATTAGTTCTATCAGCCTCTTGCTTAGTAATAGCTTCCTCTACAGTTTTAGCATTATAAGTGGTCAGGCAAAATCCCCAATACCAGGGCTCCATATTAGTAAATCGTATTACATCAATACGGGTATATAATCCGGGGTCGCTGGGATTGGTGGCTGCATTCCTTGCTATAAAAAATTCTCCCACACTATCATATTTCAACAAGTGATATTTTATATTAGAATGCTGAATCCAGGTAGTATCTGAAATAGTATAACGTATACCATAGTCATCCTGGAAATTGCCCAACATAACAGCAGGAATGTTTTTTATAGCCCCGGATTTATTTATTTTATTTCCCGGACTACAGTTAGAAAATAAGCAGGTGCATAATAATAAAATAAAAAATTTATTCATACTGGAATCTATATTTTTTTGAATATACAAATTGTAGTCCGCAGAAAGCCCCTATTACTACTGCATATTCTTAAACAGTAAATACCCGGCAACGGTGTACCTTTGCACTTATGTCCATTAAAAGCATCTCCACCGAAAGCATCTTATCTAAATTAAACATTAAATCACTTAATGAAATGCAGTTGGCTTCTATTGAAGCTATCAGCCAGCAAAATAATGTGCTGCTTTTATCAGCTACAGGTTCGGGCAAAACACTTGCATTCCTGCTGCCAATAGTAAAATTGCTGGACCCTGCTAATGTAAAAACACAAGCTATTATTATTGTACCCTCCAGAGAATTGGCCTTGCAAATAGAATCCGTTTTTAAAAGCATGGGTACTAATTTTAAAGTTACCTGCTGCTATGGTGGTCATAAAAGAGAGACTGAAGAAAATAATTTAATACAAGCTCCTGCATTATTGATAGGCACACCCGGTCGTTTGGCAGATCATATCCGAAGAGGAAATATTACTGTTGACTCTATTGAGACATTGATTCTGGATGAATTTGACAAATCACTGGAACTCGGCTTCCAGGAAGAAATGTCTTTCATCATCGGTTCATTAAAATCAATTAATAAAAGAGTATTAACATCCGCTACCGAAGCAGTGGAAATTCCGGCCTTTGTGGGAATGGATGAATTGGAGAAACTGGATTTCTTAGGCGATGCAAGTGAGGATACAGGTCTTACCATTAAAATAGTAAAAAGCGATGGGAAAGATAAATTAGAAACATTATTCCGGCTGATCTGTATGTTGGGCGATCGTTCAACCATTATTTTTTGTAATCACCGGGAGTCAGTAGAAAGAACCAGCAATTTTCTAAAAGACAAAGACATACTTAATGTATTTTATCATGGTGCGTTAGAACAACAAGAAAGAGATGCTGCCCTTAATAAATTTAGAAATGGAACAACCAACGTTTTGGTAACAACTGACCTGGCAGCAAGAGGTCTTGATATTGCCAACATCCGTTACATCATTCATTATCATTTGCCTGACAAAGAAGATTCCTTTACCCACCGCAACGGAAGAACGGCCCGTATGGATGCCAGTGGAACGGCTATTCTAATTTTATCTCCCGAAGAAAAATTGCCTTCCTATATTGATACTGCAACAGAAGAAATAGAACTACCAAAAGAAAGTATTCTTCCGGAAAAACCAAAATGGTCAACCTTGTTTATTGCAGCCGGCAAAAAAGACAAAGTGAACAAAGTAGACATTGTTGGATTTCTTTCCAATAAAGGACAATTAAAAAAAGAAGATATTGGCCTGATTGAAGTAAAAGACTTCTTTTCTTTTGTAGCGGTAAAGAAAATAAAAGTAGGAGAAGTACTCCGGCTGATCAAAGATGAAAAAATAAAAAATAAAAAAGTAAAAATGGCGATAGCAAAATAAGCCCATCGCCATCAATAATATACTAATTAATCACATCCCACGGAGTAGAAATTTTAGGATCTTTATCTTCATCCTTCGGCCTATCCGGATCGTTTGTAATTTCAAGGGGGTGATGAGCAACATCACTGGTAATTTCCACATCAATAACCAAATTCTTAAAATCTTCATCGGAGATCACATCATCCTCATTAACAATATGCCGGGTCATGAGCTCTTTTGCAGTTTTACCCCTTTTATTCTGCTTTATTGCCTTTAATTCTTTATCAGCTTTATTTTTTTCTTTATCAGACTTACTCATAAAATATATTTCAAGTGAACGGAAACTTAAAGTACAATTAAAATCGCAACAAGTAGCTTCAATCTGTGAAGCCACTATTAATAATATGTAAAGCTATTAAGTATAATCCGGCTCCAATGTTAACTCTTCATTACTATTGTTGGGTAAAATAATACACAGTTTACATAGTCCTGCAACCGCAATTTATTAGTGCTACAGATAATTAGTATCGTTATGAAATAATTTCTTGCTTTAAAAACAATAATTACCAGGCAGGCAACATAATTGCATTATCTCCTATCCTAAAAGCATTCCTATATGTCTAAAAAAACAAAAGCTATTACAAAGGAAGAAGAAGTACAGCAGAATCCAGACCAGCATATTGACCAGGATTTTCCCGGCTTTCCACATCTGCCTGCCAGCAGAAAAAATATTACTCCAAAAACAACAGCCGAAAAAAAATCGGCAGGAATTATTAAGAAAGACACGGTGCCAAAAACAAAGGATTAAATATAATCTTGCATTACACTATTATTGAAGCATAAAAAACCATCCCGGAGAAATCCGGAATGGCACAGGACTATGTCTATTAAAAACCAAGTCCCCAACTTTACTACTGATTCAGAAAAATGATAAAATAGTTTGAAATGTATACGTCTGCCCGCTGTTGCAGCACAATCGATTTTCGCTAACTCAGAGCTGAATGTAGCTTCAATGAATCATGCTGCACAGGCAGAATATTTATCACTGTTATGATTTGATAAAATTGCAACTATTTTATTTTTTAAGTATTACAATCACTTATTAATAATTTATATAATTCACACATTTTAAATAAAGGATCATAAAACTGAAGTAATGTGAATAATGTAAAAAAAAATTGCAATGCTGTAACAATCTGGCATTGACATTGCCTCATCTTTGTTCAAAGATTTCTGAAATGACATTAAATGATATCTATCGCATCGCATTATTTGTATTGCTGTTGACGATTGCATTATACTACAGGCATGCTGCAATAGTAAAAACCAGAAAAGAACAAAAGACCTTTAATCCCCCTTCTATATAAACGCCTAATATCCGTGTAGTTTTTTTACCCAGTGCAGGCAACAAAATGCCACCAAATGTATTATTTGGTGGCATTCTTTTTATAAAATGTAAATAGTAGCGAATCTTTAATTAGGGAACAATAAAAAGAAAGAAGTTCCCTTGTTTACTTCTGATTCTGCTTTTAGCGATATATTATTAACCTGGAGAATAGAATAGGTTGCTGCCAATCCAATTCCAAGTCCACCAACTTTCTGTGTAAAATAAGGCTTAAAAATATGCTCCATGGTTGCAGGGCTAATGCCACAGCCATTGTCCTTGATTTCCAAAGTAAATTGCTTTCCAATAAAAGTAGTAATAAGCCTTAGCTGGCCAGTTTTTTCTTCCATTGCTTCAACGGCATTAATAATTATATTGATCAATGCGATTTTCATTTTCTCTATATCCATTTTCGCTTTATAATCAAGCGGCGCATACTCTTTAATAACAGTAATTTGTTTAAGGGTAATGCGATCAGTTATGCTGGTAAGTGCCTCATCAAGCAATTGATGCAGGGAAAATTCTTCTACTTTATCTATCCTGCTATGCTGTTGAATAATAAGATGCGTAATTAGTGCATTAATACGGTTCGAAGATCGCAGTATTATATCAAGACATGATTTTTCATCTTCCCCGCTTATAATTGAGCTCAGCATTTCTACCGCCATATTGATATTTGTCAAGGGATTTCTTATCTCATGCAGGTGAGCGGCAGTAAATAAAACCGCGGTATCGTCATGATTAGCATCTCCCGCCATAACTGGCTGTTTGGTCATCGATGGTGTAAACACAGTCGTCTTTTCGGTGGTGGTGTCAGGCTTCATTTTTTGGTTTTAACTGTGAAAGCACTAATTTAAAAAGCATATTCGGCATAGGACTCTGTATCCCCTTATATGGTTGCAACTTACTACTAATTGATTATACAGTTCATAGTGTACATATTTCTTATATATGCCATATCCTAAAAATTACCAGTTGATAAAACCATTGTTGAACCCGGATATTGAACATTGCTGTCGTCCTCTGCCGTAATAAAAATTCGGGTAGGTTTGTTGGAGGATACCGTTTCAAATGATGCTTTTAATTTACTACTAAGCCAATTAGATGAACTGTTGATTTGACCGATATTTCTTATTGCCGCTTCATTACTCTCCATCCAAACAATATAAATTTTACGGGGTGGTTGTAATCTATCTGGTCCTGCTAAATTGGTCAACTCAATATCAATGGCGTAGTTCTGGTTATTATCCTGCTTTACTTTTACAAAGCCTTGTGCTGCCGGCGTTACCGGCGAAACCTGGAATGCAATTTTTTTGCTGCAAGCATTAAATAATAAAACAACCGCTATCAATATAATAACAGAAAAAAGGAAGGCGGGAGTTATAATTTTTTTGACCATAGTATTAATTATTTAAGAGACTGATATTAAATACGGTTTAATCGTACCCACTTTTAATAATTGTTTGAATCATTTTAAACCGCCCATTTGGTTTAATAAGATTTGAAGCATGGGCGGGTATAACAATGCCCTCACCTGATTGAAGTAAATGCGACACATTATCGATTACAATTTCTGCTTTCCCTTCAATGATCTGTGTAAAAGTGTCGAACGGCGATTTTCTTTCTGTCAACCCTTCGCCACTATCGAACGACATTACACTAATGTTGCCCGTTGACTTTCGGATGATCGTTTTAATAACTACGGCATTAGCCATATACTCAATTATTTCAACAATGATGTGCCCGACAGATTTCTCTAATTCCGCACTGCTAATTTCTACTTTATCACCCGGCTGTTCTTTTTTTCCGGGTAACTCATCTTCTTTCATACTGGTAATATTTTAATAGGGTTAATTTAAAAAATAGCTCCTGCAGTCACAGGAGCTATAACCAAAACCAACTGTGCGAGAAAAATGAATACTTTAATCAGAGCCCTCATGCTATCAATTTCTTTGTACTCCTTTTCTCTTACAGTATCCCATCACAACATTCTATATTCAACTATTTGCCTTTGACATTTTACGATATTCAATTACCGTATTCAATACCTTTAACTTTTCCAGAATAACATTCTTTAATTTGTTGCTTTGAAATCGCCTGCTTTTCACCTCAACCAGTGCTGTTTGATAGCCCATTTCTGCTTCTTCATAACATCCATCATTTTCTTTTTTTAATGCTTCCTGGAAGAGTTTCACTGGTACCATCATGGCCCGTTGGATAAAAAACCGGGCTAAAAGAATAATAAATACTAACAGCATTGAAAAAAATAAGCCCACTAAAATCTCGAAATGATAAGCTTGTAATTCCTGCTTTAACACCTAATGAAGTTCCGTTATTCTACCTTCTGCTTTGTTATATAAAATCTTTAGAATCTTACATAATTCACACTTCATCCAGCATATTGAGGCGTTTGTTCCGGAGCTTTTTAAAATGGGTAGGTGTAAGTCCTGTTACTTTTTTAAACTGTGTAGAAAGATGCGCTACGCCGCTATAATGCATAAGGTGAGCAATTTCTGTGAGATTGAGTTCATTGTATACCAGTAACTCTTTTACCCGTTCTATTTTGTGCTTAATAATGAATTGCTCAATAGTGGTTCCCTGTACCTCAGAAAAAAGGTTGGCAAGATAGGTATAGTCATGATCTAATTTTTCACTCAGGTAGACGGAGAAATTTATGGCAAGGGGCTCTTCGGAATAATGTACCGTTTCGATTATCACATTTTTTATCTTCTGAATAAGGACACTTTTTTTATCATCCAATAACTCAAGCCCCGACTTTAACAGTGCAGCCCTTACGTTTTCCCGCATCTCGGGTTCAATATTTTCTAGCAGTTCTGCTTCACCTAATTCAACCGTTAAGTAGCTCAACCCCAGCTTATCGAGTTCATCCTTCACTACCATTTTGCAGCGAATGCAAACCATATTTTTAATATACAATTTCAAAGTATTTCTGTTGATTGACTTTAAATCTTTCCTATATCCTTTCAACAGGCCTCGATTATAACATAAGTTACGCCAAAATCAGGTGCTTCCGGAATATGTGTGAATAATGTAAGCTTTTGAAATTATAATGTAATGAAATTGGGAGCCAGCTCCCTCAACTTTGTAACAATCCAATAAACTGATTTCTATACACCTTGTAGCACAGAAGAAAAGTCTTTTTTCCTATCTTTCCCCATGCTAAATCGAAGCATCGGCAAATGGGCTCTTGTACTTTTATTCATTAACGGCGTAATCGGTGCCGGAATTTTTGGGTTGCCTTCCAAAGTTTTTAAAGCCGCAGGTGTTTATAGTATTGCCGCTCTGTTTGTTTGCGCACTAGCTGTTTTTGTTATCATTTTATGCTTTGCAGAAGTTAGCAGCCGCTTCGATAAAACCGGCGGGCCTTATCTCTATGCCTTATCATCGTTTGGCAAATTACCGGCCTTTCTTACTGGTTGGTTGTTATTACTAACCCGTTTTATTACGTATGCAGCATTGATCAATTTACTGGTCACCTATCTTTCTGTTTTTTCCGATTGGTTTGCAATACCCTCTTCCCGCATCATCAGTATTCTTTTTATAACATTGTTACTTGCCTTTATCAATCATATCGGTATTAAAAATTCAACACGGGTCAATAATTTTCTTACCATCGCCAAGTTGCTGCCGCTGTTGCTTTTTATCATTGTCGGGTTTCTGCATATTGAACCGGCCAATTTTGAACTGAAGCAAATGCCGGGCTTCTCCTCCTTCTCCTCTACCGTGTTGTTATTGGTGTTTGCTTTTGGCGGCTTTGAATCAGTATTGGTAAACTCCGGTGAAGTAAAGAATCCCGGAAAAAATATTCCCTTTGCATTATTATCATCCGCATTACTCATTGCCGTAATTTATATGCTGATACAAATTGTAAGTATCGGCACATTGCCTTCGCTGGCATCATCCGATAAACCGCTGGCAGAAGCGGCCGGTATTTTTATGGGGAAAACAGGCGCAACATTAATAGCACTCGGTGCTTTATTTTCGGTAACAGGAACTTTAAATGCCATCATGCTGGTAGGGTCCCGGCTTCCCTTCGCTTTTAGTGAAGAAAAACAATTTCCCAAAGTCTTTTCCTTTGTTCATCCCAAATTTAAAACACCTACCTGGTCGTTGGTATTATTTACGGTGGTCACTATTCTCATTTCAATCAGTAATTCATTTATTTATGCCGCTACCATCAGTGCTATTACCAGGGTAATGATCTATGCTATTGTATGTATTGCTTTAATACGGCTGCGCAATAGAAATCCGGAACAAAAAGGTTTCTTTAAAATCCCCTTTGGAAAATTCTTTGCAGTGGCAGGTGTGCTGATAGCCTGTTGGTTACTCACCAGTTCCAAACTAAATGAATTAAGAGATGTTTCGATTGCCGTAGGAATAGGACTGGTAATTTTCCTTTTGGTAGAATGGCAAAAGAAAAGGCAACATAAACAGGGTGATACATAAAAATTTATTGACAACTGCTGAGCTACTAAGAAATATATTTGTTTACCAAAAAACTGTTGCATGAAAAAGAGTCTTCTTCTTATCACCATTGTATTGCTGCAGGTATCGCTGCTGGCGCAGAAAATTACCAAACAGGATTATGAACGGGCCGCAGCTCTTCAGATGAGGAACCTGAACTCTGGGAAAAAAGTATTTAATCTTAACCTGGCGGTAAACTGGAATGCAGATAGCACCGGCTTTACTTATGTAACGCAGGATAAAAAAGAAAAACGTTTTACTAAGTTTGAGTTTGCTACCATGAAAGCTGCTCCGCTCTTCGATCATACACAATTTGCAAAAACTCTTACAGACTTGTTGAAGAAGCCTGTTACTGCCACCGACATACCAGTAACTGATGTTCGCTCTATCAACAAATCACAAGTCAGTCTTGCAGTGGATGGCAAAAATTATCTACTGAACCTGAACAATTATACACTTACTCCAAAAGAGGAACCCCGACCAAACCCGATGGAAAGTAAATCACCGGATGGCAAATGGATAGCTTACTCAGACCAATACAACCTGTATATTAAATCTGCTGCAACAGGGGAAACAAAACAACTAAGTACTGCCGGGAAAAAGAATTATGAATATGCCAGCTATTATGGCTGGGGTGAAATAATAGAAGGAGAAAATGGTGAAAGACCTCCGCATTTCGGAGTACAATGGTCGCCGGATTCCAAATGGATACAGACCTATATCTGCGATCTCACCAAAGGACAAAAAATGTATTTGCTCGACTGGAGTATTGACACCTTGTACAAACCAAAACTACTCTCCTATTACCGCGGCTCGCCGGGTGATACAGATATGGTGTATATGACTCCTGTTCTTTTTAATGTAGCAACAGGCGAAGAAACAAGAAAGGATGAATTTAGAAATGTGAATACGGCCCGTTGCGTTTGGGCAAAAGAGCCAGGCATTCTTTTAATACAAAACGGCAAAAGAGGTTACCAGCAAATCGACATGTATCAATATGATGTGAATACAAAAATGCAAACATTGCTTTATAGCGAGAAGAGTACTACCAATATTGATAATTTCAGTTGGCGGGCCATGAACGATGGCGAAAAAATGCTCCTTACTTCAGAAAAAGATGGTTGGAAACAATTGTATCTATTGGATACAAAAGACAAATCAGTAAAGCCTGTTACAAATGGCTCCTATTATGTAAATGGAATTTCTTTTGTGGATGATAAAACAAAAAGCATTCTTTTTACTGCCCAGGGAAAAGAAGATGGCCGCAATCCTTATTACCAGCATTTGTATAGCATTAATGCAGATGGCAGCGCAACAACTTTGCTCACACCGGAAAATGCAAATCATGAAATTTCAGTTTCACCTGATGGAAAGTATTTTGTAGATAATATTTCTACACTCGATCAACCCACCAGAACGGTGTTGCGGGAAACCAGTGCTGGTAAAATAGTAGCTGAACTCAGCAAAGCGATTGTGGATGATCTGCTAAAAATGAATTTTAAATTTCCTCAGGCATTTACTGCTATTGGCAGAGATGATACCACTACTATTTATGGCGCCATCTGGAAACCATCCAATTTTGATCACACCAAAAAATACCCGGTGATCGATCAGAGTTATACGGGTCCGCATACCAATATGTTTCCCCGTAGTTTTTCTGCTGCATTGGGAAGAAACAACCAGGCTATAGCAGAATTAGGTTTTATTGTTGTTACTATAGATGGCATGGGTACGGCAGGACGATCAAAAGCGTTTCATAATGTATCGTATAAAAACATGGGAAAGAATTTAACGGATCATGTATTAGCTATCCGGGAGCTTGGTAAAAGATATACCTGGATAGACACAACAAAGGTTGGCATTTTTGGTCACTCTGCGGGAGGATATGATGCCGGACATGCTATGTTAGAATTTCCCAATTTTTATAAAGTAGCGGTAGCCAGTTCTGCCGATCATGATTTTAGAATGGAAAAAGACTGGTGGCCGGAAATGTATATGGGCTGGCCAGTTGACTCTTCTTATCATTATGCCTCCAATATTACGATGGCAAAAAATCTGAAGGGGAAATTATTGATTGTACATGGCGGCATTGATGAAAATGTAAATCCCTCTGCTACTTTCAAATTAGCAGAAGCGTTAGTTAGAGCCGATAAAGAATTCGATATGCTTATCTTCCCAAGTCAGCGACATGGCTACACCGGAAAATTCAATGAATATTTTACAAAAAAAATGTGGAATTACTTCGTTGAGCATTTATTAGGTTTAAAACCAATATGGGATTTTAAGCTGGCACAGTAAGTGGTAATTATTTTATTTCTTATGTGTAGTACGATCCTGCTACACTTGAGATAATTTATAGTAAGCCCTATAAATTTATCTTGGCCGTAAGCAAAATTGGGTCTAATTTGCATTGCTTGTTATATGAAAAAATACTTTTTCATACCGACTATTATTTTATTAATAGCACTAAAAACTGTTGCACAACCTCATCTACAGATTGGCGCAGTAAACATTCATCATACTGATTCCAAAAAATTACATTTTCGTTCCTCGCCTGCAACTGCTAATTCTATTCACCTGCCTGCAGATGGTATCATAACAGCCTATCTTAACGGACAACTTTTATTTAAAGGGCAGGTAAAAAAACAAAAGCTACAGGAGGACTGGGCAAGCTTTTATAGGAACAGCCATAAACTTGATTCGGGTTACTTGCGCAACAGTGTTCCTGATGGCGAATGGAAGCGTTGGGATTCATCGGGCAAATTAATAGCCATCCGTAATTATGATGCGGACAAGTTGCATCAGGTAAAAGAAGAAATGCGAATGGCACATCCCAAAAGATCTTTTTATTCATTAACGGCTTTGTACAAGATCAATCGTTCGCAGGCCATGCATGCACTGACAGCAGGATATTCGTTTTCATTTTCAGCTACACAACCACTTCCCCAAACTTTGCAGCAGGTAGTTGAAAATAATAGCACCAATGAAAATAGTTATATACCGGTGTTCAACGAATGCCTGCATCATGGCTTGTATATGAATTTTTTTCCCGGCGCCATCACCAAAGATTCCGGCTATTACAAAAATGGATTAAAAGAAGCTGTATGGCTGCATAGGAATAGCCCTGCTGGCAATTATTATATCGGCACTTACAAAAATGGAATCCCCATCAGAGAATGGAAGCTTTATAACGAAGCAGGAAGACTTCTATCCATTATTTTTTATAATAAAGAAGGGCGGGAAGAATGGAGAAAAAGTATTCACCGGTAGATTTCGCCTCTTTCTTCGTGTTGTGATTACTGCAGTTAACTGGGAATGCTCCTTTACAAATGCTGCATGAATAGTCCATTCCCCATTATCGGGAAATATTTCCCGCTTTTCCCACATTTACTGCAATTGCAATTGGGGATGTAAGGCCATACATTAACACACAATTATATGGCACCAACTTTGAACATTACTTACAAAATTAATTATTATGCCCCTCTTAACAATTATTCTTGTTCTTATTGTCACTGGTGTGTTGCTTTGGCTTATCAACTCCTACATTCCAATGGACGCAAAAATCAAAAACATTTTAAACATTGTAGTAGTTATTGCAATTGTGCTTTGGCTATTAAAAGCTTTTGGCTTGCTAGATTCTATAAAAGGAATTAATGTATAAGCCTGTTTAGTTCGATTTTTCTCATATTTTTTATACTATCAAAATGCCAGATCAACCGTATGAATGCCGGAGATCTGGCATTTTATGTATATAAGCAAATAAATACTACAATTCATTTTCAAAAATTCTCAATTCATACATCAGGTCATATTGGTGAAAACAACCCATCCTTAGCTTTAGGCATTATTACGCTTTTATAAAAGTAAATCGTAGTAAGAATGTATGTCCAGCCAATTTACTAACAATACAAGTTCTATTGCTACCTGCAACAATTGTGGGGAATATATTCAGAAAAAATATTGCTCTCATTGCGGGCAAAAGCATGACGAGCATCGCATCCACCTGAAATCATTATTACATGATATTCCGCACGCCATTTTTCATATAGACAGTGGTTTCTTCTATAATGTGCATCAATTATTCAGGCGTCCGGGTGCTGCTATCCGGGAATATTTAGAAGGCCGCCGCAAACGTTATTTTAACCCCATTACATACCTGGCCATTATGCTGGTACTTAACCTGTTTGCGGTGAAGATCACTAACCTGCATTATTACGATGAACAGGAATTACTGACCATGTCGCCAAAAGAAGTAGAGTTCATCAAAGAATATGATGCTTCGCAATGGTGGTTCCTGGAACACACCTATTTATATATGTTGTTGGCCATTCCCGTTTGTGCCCTATTCTGTTATTATTTTTTTCGCATCTTAAAACACCGGTTCAATTTTGCAGAGAATGCAATTATTATCATGTTCATCCTTGCACAAGGTGTATTGATACAAAGTGTACTTTATTTTTTAACAGGTTGGGTACGCAACGGTGTTTTTATCCGCAGTATGGAAATAGTAAACCTGATAATGATGGTTTCGTATGCTAGTTTTGCATTGTATAAGTTCATTAATCCAATAAAAAATAAAAGACGGGTGGCTCTTACTTGCACCATTGGTGCTTTTATCATTTTATCACTCATGCTTGCCTCCGCTTATTTGTTGATGTGGTTGAGCAAGCTGGTATAACTTTTATTATACATAAATGAAAAGCCCGATGCAAGTACAGCTGCATCGGGCTTTTTTTTAAAAGGCTTATAGTTCAATTTAAAAATTCTCAACACTGCACCGTCACTCGCAAAAAAGTAGCCGGTATAGAAGTTTTATACTCCTCTGTGCTTTTATTTTGTGTGTTGAACAAGGTTTCTAATTCTTGTTGCAGTTCCGCAGCCTTTCCATTTTTTTCTGCTGCTTCAAATGCATTCATGGTAGGGCCATAATAATTCTTGAAATTAGAAACAAATTCTGCCGGTGAATAAGGTGCATTGAAAATAAATGTGTCCCGGATGAAAGAAATATTTTCCTTTGCGATACCTGCATTACGGAAACGTTCAATAACATGTTCTTCTACTCCCCACAACATTGGGCTTACAAAACCTTCCGGTGGTGGCGGAGTATATGCCGAACTGATCTTTAAAATCTGTGCTACCAGGGTGGGGTCACCGGGTATCCAATTACCCATTATGATCCTTCCGCCGGGACGGGTAACACGAACCATTTCTTTAGCTACATCCATTGGCTTTGGGGCAAACATGGCACCGAAGATGGTTACTACTACATCAAAGCTTTGATTCTTCAACTCTTTCAAATCTGTTGCGTCTCCTTCCTGGATGCTGCAATTGGTTAGTCCTTCTTCTTTAATTCGCTTATTTCCGGCAGCTACTAAATTACTGGCAATATCTACACCGAGTACATTGGCACCAAGTCTTGCTTCAGGAATTGCCGTAGTGCCATCACCGCAACCAAGATCGAGTACATCAAGTCCTTTGGTGATATTGAGTTTTGCAACTAATTCAGTACCACTTTCACGCATCGTTTGCGCAAGGCGGGTAAAATCGCCTTTCTCCCAGAGTGCTTTGTTGGGATTCATACTGATAGGTTTTAGCTGTGAAAGGTAGCCATTCAAAATAATACGCTGTAGCGTAAAACTGTACCAGTTGTATATTAATTAGTATGAATTGAGTGTTCCGGTAACCCTGGTTGTAATAACTGAGCCAAACACAAAAAAAGGAGTCAGCCTTTCAGAAGGCTGGCACCCTTAAAATAAAAATCATTTCGCTACTATCAGTCCGCAACCAATTCTGTTACCTGCATTGCCGGTAGGCTGTGTGGTAAAATCATCTACTCCACTATGTACAATGATCGCTTTACCAACAATATTTTTATTGAAGCTTCCTCCCAATGTCCAAAGGTCAGTAGTAATTGTAAATGTCCCTTTCCCTTTTGCATCCAGTTTTACATTGCCAATATCACCTGTATGAAAACTGCCGGCACCCCATTTACCATGTTGGGCATTAGAGGGGTTCCAGTGACCATGTGATGCTTTACCATTATCTCCACAGTCGCCATGTTCATGTAAATGAACTGCCACAGATTTATTTGCTTTTTCAGGCACGGTAATAGCCAATGTCATTTTTACTTTATCATCTGCAGTGGTTTCAAATGTAGCTGTTCCATTTACAACGGTATCAGCATATGTACTGCTGATCGTTGCTACAGCGGCAGTTACAATAGGGGTTGGCATTGTATCATGCATCATATTATTATCATGCATAGCGGTATCAATTAATTTAGTAATGCTATCAGACGATCCGGGGCCTGTTGCTTTATCATCCGCAGTGTTGCAGGAAAAAATAATACCGCTAACTAACAGTATGCACACAATGGGGAAAATGTTTCTATAATTTTTCATTGTAAATAATTAAATGTGAAAGAAAGCAATATTACAAATACCCTACCAGTTTCCCGGCCATGCCAAAGAAGTTAATATCGCATGCAACAATCAATTTCAATTTTTTTGTACTTTTAAGAACCGGCCATTTACTCCACCAAAACCTTATATCCATGCAGCTCATTTATATTCTTCTAATTATGCTTGGTGCATTTCCATTGGTAATAACTGCCTGGCGAATGCGGAAAGCGGCCAAAATTAAAAAAGAAGGAATTCATACAAACGGTACAATACAGCATATCAATAGTGTACGATTGCCAAGGGGCGGATCAGTTGACATTATTAGAATTGAGTATAAAGACCGTACAAGAAGCAAAACCTATACTGCAAAAGCCACCGTATCACCTGGAAAATATAAAATTGGCGATGCATTTGAGGTAATTTATTTACCAGATCAGCCTGCAAAATATGCGATAGATACTAAGGGCGGCTATTTGTTGATACTTATTTTTAGCATCATCTTATTCCTGTTCATCCTATTCGCTGTGTATAAACTACAGGAGATGGCAAAGACCGGGCAAATGTGAGTTAACCTATTATTTTTTTAGCTAACCAGGCTGTTTAAAGCAGTACACTTACATCCACTTCGACAAGAATCCGTTGAACTCCTGCCGTAAATCATTAAAAATTTTCTCGAAAGACTCCACCCGTTCCTTTAATTGACTGTGTTGTCCTAACTCAGTCGTTTTCATTTTACCGGCATGTTCCTGTGCATCTTTTGCTACTGTCTTATCATGTTCATGAACAGCATGCAGCAACTCGTCAATATTATTTCGCTGCACTACAAACTGATTTTGAAAATGCTCTACACTGGCCATCACCTCATGGCCATTATTCTTTTTTACAATCTCCAGCAACCTTTTTTCAAGAGTGTCCAGTTCCTCGTCATAGAATCCAAGATCCTTGATCCAATGTGAATGGTCGGTGCCGCAATGCGCTACTGTTGTATAAGTCATCGTTTTAGGTTTTAGGTGTAACTGATTAAGTCATCACACTAAAATTCAGAAAAACAAGAACAAAAAAAAATGACAGAACTCAGGAAATGGGGTGATAAACTTCATGACTATCAAAAAGCAGGGCTGCCAGTACTTTGAAAAGTCTATCCCAATAGCCAGGGGAGGAATTGCTGAAATCCCCTATGGGAACACTAACTAAACAAACTCTCTATACCTGCATCTTTACACAAGAAAAAAACTATGATCACTGTACGAAGTGAGTTTGATCAACCGCTCCTACCTCAAAAAAGAGTAGCTTCACTAATAATATTATCCTTTCCAACTATGGTCAAAATCAAATATCTCTTATTTGCATTTCTTCTATTCTCCTGCAAAAAGAAGACAGAGAAAATAAACCCCATGGAAGAAAAAATTACGGAATCGGTATATGCTTCCGGCATTATTAAAAGCGATAATCAATACCAGGTATTCTCCTTAGTAAATGGATTAGTAAAAGAAGTGCTGGTAGCCGAAGGAGATGTTGTAAAAAAAGGGGACCCGATCATCCGTGTTTCGGATATAACAGCCCGCCTTAATAATGAAAATGCACAAATTACTGCCGACTATTCATCCATTGCCGCCAATGCCGACAAACTCAATGCTTTAAAAATTGAAATTTCTACTGCAAAAGCAAAGATGGATAACGATGCCTCACTGGCCCAGCGGCAGCGTAACCTGTGGACACAGGGCATTGGCACCCGCAATGAAATGGATCAACGGGAACTAGCTTATAAAAACTCAGTAAATGCTTACGAAGCCGCAAAACTCCGGTATACTGATTTACAAAAGCAATTGAATTTCCAGGCAAAACAATCACAGAAAAATTTGCAAATAGCAAATAACTCTACTGCCGATTATATTATTAAAAGTGAAACCAACGGCAAAGTATATACTATTCTAAAAGAGAAAGGCGAAATGGTCAATACACAAAGTCCGGTAGCCATAGTGGGTGATGCCAGCGGCTTTATGCTGGAATTGCAGGTAGATGAATATGACATTGCAAGAATACAACCGGGGCAAAAAATATTATTGAGTATGGATAGCTATAAAGGTCAGCTCTTTGAAGCCGTTGTAAAAAAGATTAACCCGCTGATGAATGCACAATCAAAATCCTTTACGGTAGAGGCTGTCTTTACAAAACCCCCTCCTGCCCTATACCCCAACCTCACTACAGAAGCGAATATCGTTATTGCAGTAAAAGAAAAAGCACTCACCATACCCCGGAGCTATTTACTGGAAGATGGGTATGTATTGCTGGCGAACGATGAAAAAAGAAAAGTAACCATCGGCCTGAAAGATTATCAAAAAGTTGAAATATTGAGTGGCATTACTGTAAACGATATCATCTACAAACCTGAACAATGAATGCAAGGTTAATCATCAGTATCGCCAGATCTCTTTTATTGGCAAGATGGCGTCAAACACTGATTGCTGCAATTGGTGTCACCTTTAGTATTACCATGTTTATTACTTTATTGAGTTTCATGGCCGGACTCAATGATCTGCTTGATGGGTTAATTCTTAACCGGACTCCGCATATCCGGTTGTTCAATGAAGTAAAACCCAATAGCCGGCAACCGGTAAATGAATCGCCGGAATATAAAAACACCTACAATTTTATCAGTTCCATTAAATCGGGTGGCAGCCGTCAGGAAATTTATAACAGTGGCCCTATTATGCAGGCATTGAAACAAGATAGCCGTGTACTCGGCTACTCACCCAAACTTACTGCACAAGTATTTTTTAATGACGGAGCTGTTGATATTACTGGTGTGGTGAATGGCATCGAAGTAATGGCAGAAAGCAAACTCTTTCATTTTAGTGATTATGTTACCGAAGGTGTCGCTATTGATATTAGTAAGATCCCCAACAGCATCATTCTTGGAAAAGGGTTAGCTGAAAAATTGCTGGCTGATATTGGTGATGTAGTTCAGGTTACCACCGTAAAGGGAGAACGATTTTCACTGAAGGTGGTGGGATACTTTCAATCCGGCATATTGGATTTTGACAAAGTGCAGAGCTATGCTTCCATAAACACGGTGCAAAAAATAATGGGCAAGCCGGGCAACTACATTACAGATATACAGGTACGGCTAAAGGATATGGAAATTGCACCTGCATTGGCGAAAGAATACACGGCCTTGTTTGGTGCCGATGCAGAAGATATACAAACGGCCAACTCACAATTTGAAACCGGCAGTTCTATCCGTACACTAATATCCTATGCAGTGGGCATAACATTATTGATTGTAGCAGGCTTTGGCATCTACAACATTCTTAACATGATGATCTATGAAAAGATGGACTCCATTGCTATTTTGAAAGCCACTGGCTTTTCGGGCAAAGATGTAAAAAGGATCTTTCTTTTCATTGCATTGAGCATTGGTTTATTTGGTGGCGCCGTTGGTTTGCTTCTTGGCTTCGGCTTATCGGCTATTATTGACCAGGTACCTTTTAATACGGCATCACTTCCAACCATTAAAACCTACCCGGTAAATTATAACCCGGTATTTTATGCTATCGGTATTATTTTTTCACTGATCACTACCTGGTTTGCCGGTTGGTTTCCGGCACGAAAGGCCAGTAAGATCGATCCGGTTGTTATTATCAGGGGGAAATAAATATGAGTGAACTTATTTTACAGGCAAAGCACATTAATAAAAGCTTTCATGATCCGGTAACGGTAAAGGTTTTAACAGATATCAACTTTACTATCAATAAAGGAGAGTTTGTATCGGTAACGGGCAAATCCGGTTGTGGCAAATCCACATTGCTATACATACTTTCTACGATGGATACTGATTATGAAGGAGAACTATTGATTGACAACGAAACCATGACGGGTAAAAAAGAAGCAGGGCTGGCCTCAATACGTAATGAAAAGATCGGTTTTGTATTTCAATTTCATTACCTGCTCAATGAATTCAACGTATTAAAAAATGTAATGCTGCCGGGACTTAAATTAAATAAATTAACTGCAGCAGAGCTGGAACATAGAGCTATGGAAAAATTGAAAATGCTGGACATTGAAAAACTGGCATTAAAAAAAGCGAACCTGATATCCGGTGGGGAAAAGCAACGGGTAGCGATTGCCCGTGCCCTCATTAACGATCCACATATTATTATGGGAGATGAACCAACCGGCAATCTCGACAAAAAAAATAGTGACCTGGTGTTTGATATATTCAAACGGCTGGTAGAAGAATACAACCAGACCATGCTGATAGTAACACATGATCAGAGCTTTGCGGAAAGAACACAGCGAACTATCGAAATGGAAGATGGAAAAATCATCAGCAAATAATTTTTTGTGTTATCTGGGGTAGGTTAGTTGTACCAAACACCTGCTTAGGCTAAAAATTGTTTACTTTCAATTGAAATGACAAAGTGTGTCCCTTGTTTGTTTATTCTATTCATCAGTCTGGCATGTAATAACACAACTGGCAGCAATACAGATGAGCCAACTACAGAATTAATAAGGATAGATTCTATTCAGCCATCACCAACGGAAAACCCCAAACAAAAAAAATTAGAACATACATTACAAGAAGAAATAAAAGGCCTTTCCGGCTATGAGCTGGTAGAATATGCCCAAACCTTACTAGGCGTTCCTTATCTGTATGCATCAACCGATCCGTCGCTAGGGTTTGATTGTTCAGGTTTCATCACTTATGTTTTTAACCACTTCGGTATTGCGGTGCCGAGATCTTCTGTAGATTTTACGAACGTTGGCAAAGAGGTAGAGATACAAACGGCCAAAGAAGGCGATCTTATTTTATTTACCGGAACGGTAGACTCGATCCGCATTGTTGGCCATATGGGTATTGTAACCCAAAATACAGATACCTTAAAGTTCATTCACTCTTCTTCGGGAAAAGCGAATGGGGTAACCATTAGCGCATTGAACGAACATTATAAAAAAAGATTGGTGAAAATCACTAGGGTGCTTGCTGAATAAGGAAGATTATTTTTTGTTGGCAGGCGTCCCGTTCTTTGGGCATCCCAGTTGCGTCGCACTCTTCAGGGTTCTGTTCGCTACTGAGCTGGTCGAAGTATCAGCTTGTAGCAATATTCATAATAAAAGGAAGTTGTAAATGATAGAGTGGGTTTTAATATTGAGATACAAAAGCAAGAAGTTCAGGCAAAAAGCCACTGTTGAGTATAGCAGTAGACAGATAATGAGGATAAGGGTAGAAGGCAAAAAAAGCACACTGCTCTTACAGAACGATTACCCTGCCATACGTTTTACTAATTCAAGAAAAGGGGTTAAATGGAAAATTCGGGAAGGTCCCTTAAATGTGGCAGACGGCGATTCTGCTCAGTTACTTGTAGATATATTCAGCCAGTTAGAATACTTAATGAAAAAGGATTTTCAAAAAATATATTCGCAAGATTTTTAATCTCGTCAGGTGGATTTTAAGCTTCGATATGGTGATGATTGCTTCAACGTCATGCCACAATTGCACAAAACCCTGTTCGTTGTAGGCAGTGCTGTCACGGCTTGTATGGTCTTTCCTTATCATTGTCCTTGTAATAGTCCGCTATAATTGAAAACTGTTTGTCCGTCAAAAGCATTGTATGTAAGTCATTGGCGCCATAAAGTAAATAGAATTGTTCATCACTATTTTTTGCTTTTAATATTCCGTTTACTTTTCTAAAGAAATTTCTTGGGGCTGTGTCCCAAAATGTATTGTTATCTAAATCGTTTTGAGAAAAAAGTTGTATCGTGTCACCATTGATTAAAACGTCAAATGAATTGTCTTTGTCGTTTAGTTTTTTAGCAGATAGCTTAATGTTCCTTTTAGCTAAAATTCTGTCAAGACTCGGTAGAAAAAAGTCAAAACTAAATTCAGCAAGTTCCTCAGCGTCAATGTGAGTTATTTTAAAATTATCTTCTTCATAAATGTCAAAAGAGGCTACAATTTGAATTTTTAGACTGTCAACCTTTGAATTGTCAGCATACTTTAGAAAACCGTTGTCAATAAGTTCTGTCGCATGGTTGCCTTTATTTGGCTTTTGCATATTGTCATTTTTCCTCTGTGTGTTCTGATTGCAACTGAATAAAAATATTGAATAAAATAGAAGTGCTAATTGTTTCATGGTGTCGTTTTAGCATTGCCTACAACGAACA
>CAZXMP010000003.1:0-82668 GCA_964641575.1 uncultured Chitinophaga sp.
GTATTTGTAGCTTATAATTATAATTCAGGAGGCTATAAGGAAAAGGTTGTTCGGTATACCTATAATGGAACTGCACTAATTAACCCGGTTACAATTATTGAAAATATTCCCGCTGCTTCTATTCATAACGGATGCCGCCTTGTTATAACTCCTGACTTAAAGTTATTTATCACCACAGGGGATGCTAATAATAATACTACATTGCCACAAAACGTTTCTTCTTTAAGCGGCAAAGTGCTACGATTAAATCTTGATGGAGGTATTCCGGCTGACAATCCTCTTGCAGGAAATCCATACTGGAGTATTGGTCATCGCAACGCACAAGGACTTGTATTTGCTAATAATTTATTATACAGTTCAGAACATGGCCCATCAAGCGATGATGAAATAAATATTATTGAAAAAGGGAGAAATTATGGATGGCCGGATGTGAGAGGATTTTGTAACGAAACTGCAGAGCAGAGTTTTTGTACCACAAATAATGTAAAAGAACCGCTGAAAACATGGACACCAACTACTGCTGCCTGCGGACTTGATTATTACAATAATGACCTTATTCCACAATGGAAAAACTCATTGCTGATGATGGCATTGAAAGATGCAAGATTATACCAGATGAAGCTTGGTAGTAGCTTTAATACAATTGTTGAAACAAATGAATTCTTTGTAAACGATTATGGAAGAATGCGAGACGTTTGCATTTCGCCAACTGGTAAAGTATATATCTGCACCAGCAATGGAGGCAATAATGATAAAATTATTGAAATAAGCAAGGAGTGAGTTAGCTGTTTACAGCAGCTATACCAGGCAATACTTTTCCTTCAAAATATTCCAGCATTGCTCCTCCACCAGTAGATACGTAGCTAACTTTATCTGCAAAGCCAAATTGATTAACGGCTGCCACTGAATCACCTCCGCCTACTAAAGAGAAAGCCCCATCCTGCGTAGCTTCTGCAATTGCAATGGCTATCGTTTTTGTACCGTGTTGAAATTTGGGCATTTCAAAAACACCCATCGGGCCATTCCACAAAATGGTTTTTGAGTTTTTTATTACATTGGCGAATTGGTCGCAGGCATTAGCACCAATATCTAATCCCATCCACCCATCGGGAATATGATTACTTGGAGCAACGGAAGTTTGGGCATCTGCTGCAAACTTATCTGCTATTATAGAATCAGAAGGCAGATGAATACAAACATTTTTCTCCTCGGCTTTTCTTAGAATTTCTAAGGCCGTATCCAAACGTTCTTCTTCGCAAAGAGAATTTCCGATCTGTCCGCCTTTTGCTTTCATAAAGGTATATGCCATACCGCCTCCGATGATGATATCGGTAGCCCGATCCAACAGATTTTCTATAATGAGAATTTTATCACTCACTTTTGCGCCGCCGATGATAGCTACAAAAGGTTTTTCTGCTTTATGCAATACTTTTTCTGCACTGGCTACTTCGCTTTCCATTAATAAGCCGAACATTTTTTTATCCGCAGGAAAGAATTTTGCAATTACAGCTGTAGAAGCATGTGCCCGGTGTGCTGTTCCGAAAGCATCATTTACCCATACATCACCGAGCTTGGATAATTTTTCCGCAAATTTTTCATCCCCTTTTTCTTCTTCTTTGTAAAAACGAAGATTCTCTAATAGCAACACTTCGCCGGGCCGCATCATACTTGCTGTAAGATATGCTTGCTCACCAATACAATCGTTGGCAAATAAAACTGTAGTGCCACCTAGTAAATCGCTTAGATGTTGTATCAATGGTTTAAGAGAATATTTTTCTTCAGGGCCATCTTTCGGTCTACCGAAATGGCTCATTAATATTACCATCCCGCCATCTGTCAGAATTTTTTTGATAGTTGGAATAGCAGCCTTCATCCTTGTATCGTCCGTAATTTCAAATTTCTCGTTCAACGGCACATTAAAATCTACCCGAACCAATGCTTTTTGTCCTTTAAAATTATAGGCTGCAAATTCTGACATAAGAGGATTGTTTAAATGATACGAAAGTAACATTAAAGATAGTTCAATTATAGGTGGAGTTTTCTATCCGGGCAATTCGTATGAGGAATAAAGCTATTGGTGAGCTACTTTTTGACCTTGTGTTTCCCTAAACAACAAATGGCCCGCTACCGTTGCCATTACTTCATCAGTTACATCTTTACCCCCGTTCATATTTGTTCGAATACTTTGAACGGTGTATTTGGGGCCAAAGGGGATTCCCCACCAACCAAAGATCAAGGATAATAGTGTAAATAGATTGCCTTTAGTTTTAGCGTTTTCCCCTTTACGGATCAAGTAAACATTGGAGGTTCTCTTAAGAGTGACAACTATAAGAGAGATTGTATAAGCGTAGTAAACAAATTTTCCGCCACGTTCAGCTTCCTGTTGTAAATCCATAGCCGAAAGTCCATCTATATTCTTAATCTTCATAGGGTTTAATTTAAGGACTGCAACTAATACAACTTTAGAATTGTATTAGTTGCAGCAACCATATAAAAAGAAATTACTTGCTGATCAACTTGGCAAAATAATTCACAGTTCTTACCAACTGACTAACGTAGCTCATTTCGTTATCATACCAACTCACTGTTTTAACCAATTGCTTATCACCTACGGTCATTACTTTAGTTTGTGTAGCATCAAATAAAGAACCGAAGTGAATACCAATGATATCACTACTTACAATTTCATCTTCGGTATAACCGAAGCTTTCGTTGGAAGCTGCTTTCATATCTGCATTAATTTGTTCCGCAGTTACTGTTTTACCAAGAATAGAAGTTAGCTCTGTCAAAGAACCGGTAATGGTTGGAACTCTTTGTGCACTACCATCCAATTTTCCTTTTAATTCAGGCAATACCAAACCAATTGCTTTAGCGGCACCAGTTGTATTAGGAACAATATTGGCAGCTGCTGCTCTTGCTCTGCGAAGATCACCTTTTGGATGTGGTGCATCTAATGTATTCTGGTCGTTGGTGTAAGCATGAATCGTTGTCATGATACCGGTTACAATACCATATTTATCATTCAACACTTTTGCCATTGGTGCCAGGCAATTGGTAGTACATGATGCACAAGAAATAATCGTTTCGCTACCATCTAATATTTCATGGTTTACGTTAAAAACAACGGTTTTTAATTCGCCTGTTGCAGGTGCAGAAATAACTACTCTTTTAGCCCCAGCTTTAATGTGAGCAGCAGCTTTATCCTTATCGGCAAAGAAGCCCGTGCTTTCTATTACCACATCCACATCATGGCTTCCCCATGGAATTTGTGATGGATCTTTCTGCGCATATATTTTAACGGTATCTCCGTTTACAACAATTGAATCTTCCGTAGCTCTAACTTCTGCATCAAAACGACCCTGAGCACTATCATACTTTAAAAGATGCGCCAAAACCTGGGGGCTTGTCAAATCATTAATGGCAACCACATCAATTCCTTCCATTTTATAGATCTGGCGGTAAACGAGGCGGCCGATACGACCAAAGCCATTGATGGCAACTTTTACTGTACTCATGTTGAA
This sequence comes from uncultured Chitinophaga sp., assembly GCA_964641575.1. Lineage (GTDB taxonomy): Bacteria > Bacteroidota > Bacteroidia > Chitinophagales > Chitinophagaceae > JJ008. The sequence goes on from CAZXMP010000003.1 coordinate 3,522, forward strand.
CTAGTTTATATTAAAATGAGGGGCAAAGGTAAGAAAACCGGCTGTGTTTGGATATATCAGATTTGCGTAAAATGGCGAGAGCAGTTTTCCACGGTATATAATATTATATAGTGTATAAAAGAATGGGAAAAACATTTGGCTAAAAACTGCTGCAAACCTATCTTTGCCGTCCCTTAAAACGGCCCGTTCGTCTAAGGGTTAGGACACCACCCTTTCACGGTGGTGATACGAGTTCGAATCTCGTACGGGCTACAAAACATACATTCAGTACCGCCCGGTACGCAACGAAATCCCCGCTAATGCAATACTGGCGGGGATTTTCATTTTCACTACCCCCCGCTTCGAAACGCTTTTTGTCACTTTTTGGCTCACCAGGGTTTCACCAAATGTTGTTGTTTCACCAATTGGTTGGTTTTTTAAAAAAAATGTTTCACCAAAAAATTAAAACTGATGAAAGCCTCTATTATTTTCTTCCCAAATGAAGCAAAAAAGAATTCTAAAAATGGCAGAATCCCGATGTACATGAGGATCTGTTTTAGGCGCACAAAAGCCGAGAGCAGACTTAACGCTGAGATAAGTCAAACAGAACTTTCTAAATGGGATCCAATGACTATGCGAATGGCCGAAAGAAATTCTGCCGTCAATCACCAACTCAACCGGCTAGATCAAAAATTCACAGAGTTTCTGATATTAAATACTAACAGCCTTTCTGATTACAGTGCTAGCTATATCAAAGATTATGTTTTAGGCACCAGCAAAATTCAGGCAACGTCGGTACTAAAGTTTGTCGATGATTATTTTGAAAATGCCGTTGCAAATAATGTAAGCAAGACCGCAGGTACTATAAAAAATTACAGGCGTTCAATCAATCATCTTCATGCATTCTTTCATCTTACTAACCAGAAAGAGTTATTGTTAAGTCAATTGTCTTTTGAAGTGGCGAGCGATTTCAAAAACTATCTGGTAAACTCTAATATTGAGCAGAATAGAAAAGGAATGACGGAAGTTTCGGCAGCGGGTGTTATCAAAAAATTCAGGACAATATTTACTCAGGCGGTTGATAAGGATTTGCTGAAAAGAAACCCATTTAAATTGATAAAGATCAAGGCAAAGTCCCCGAGGAGGGAGCGCCTGAGTGTAGAACAACTGGCAAAAATCTTTAATTTGGACCTTAGTACTTATCCGTTTGAAGAAGTATATCAAGATATTTTTCTTTTCTCGGTGTATACTGGTTTGGCTTTTCATGATGCAATGGCTGTCAATACACATAATCTCGAAATCAAAAACGACGGAAACTACAAACTTGTTATTAACAGACAAAAGACAGATGTTATAACTGAATGCTTTTTGCCTGGCCTTGCAATTAGTTTGGTAAAAAAATATAGATCAGTTGAAGATAATTCACCAGCAAAATCTTTATTGCCAAAAAGATCAAACAAAGAATTGAATAAACAACTGAAGGTTATAGCTAAGAAAGCTGACATCCCAATAAACCTGACTACACATATTGCACGACATACCTTCAGGCAGTTATTAGCGGAGGCCGGTGTGACTGATTTTGGCGTTATCAAACGTATGATGGGACAGAGCCGTAATGGTGATGTTGACGAAGTTTATTATTCGGTTACCGAAAGTGGCCTGATGGACGCTAAGGGAAAATTTGAAAGATTCTTAAATCATTATCTGCTAAAAGAAAATATATAAATTTAAAGGATATGGAAAAGATTCAGCTGACGAAAACATCAGAACATAAAAAATATAAGAAATACGTTAATGAATTAGGTGAATTTGCAAAAAAGCGAAAAGAAGCATTACTTGCCGAAGATTTTTCTCATATCATTAAATCAGGCAGCGTCTTTTATTTTAAAAAATTAGTGCACTATTACATGGACCTGTGCTTGTTTCCTGATGATGATATTATTTCAAAGTTTAAACAGCTTAAACTAAATAAGGCATGGTTGTTATGGATGATTTCACTTAAAGATATCGAGGCAGGCTTAAACACACTTACAGAAAATCATATACAAGTTGACAAATACCCAATAATTGTTCTAATTAGATTTCATCTTCAGTTTAAGATATTGGCTACGATGCAGGAATGGTTTAATATCCTAACTATTCATGAACAAGATGAAATTCCTATGGCCAAAAAAGTTTTTCTTACGGCTTATCGCAACCGGCCAGTTAGTGATTATGGCTTGCCAAAAACAATTAAAGATAAATCTGATTTGGTACGGCACGTACAATTGTCAATATATGAGCAGGAATTTGGTGGAAGAAAAATTGTAAAAAAAGAGCTACTACAACTCTCGTCTGGAAATACAGATCAGGTACTTCTCAAGCCGCTAATCGGATATTTAAAAAAGGATAAAAAGCTAAAGTTAGCAGACTATTGCAACTTGTTGTATGACTTCTTTTTACTAATAAAGTCCGATGATGAGGATATGTATAAAGATGAAGATGAATTTCTGGCAAAAACAAAACGAAGAGGTCGCAGTTTCAGAGTATATAAAACTGAATTTATACATAAAAAGTTTATCAGGGAGCTGTAAAATCCTTTGTCATTTTTTGGCTCACGAGTAATGAAAAAAAGGTTGTCATTTTGTATTCACAATAAACAAAATGGAAAATACTCAACTTCTCCTGGATATTCAAAGACAATTAAATGATTTAAAAAAAGGGGTCGATACCCTAACAATATCAAGACCAGTATCCAATAAATGGGTAACACGTAAAGAGGTGATGGACTTTTTTCAATATAAACCCACTCAAATGGCTGCTTTTGAAAAAGACGATTCCTTAATAGTCGCAAAAGTAGGCAAGCGAAAATTCATACTGAGGGAATCATTAGAGAAAATATTGAATAGGAATATTATTAAGTAAAAATAATAGTGATGTCTCACGAACTCACCTACATACTAGATCGAAAATGCGTAAACTGTAATACTCCAATTGCCGATCAGATACATGCAAATAGAAAATTTTGCCCCAGAATTATATTACCCGATGGAACTAAAGTCAATTGTAAAGACAGACATAATTCTAGAAGGACAAAACCTATAAATGCGCCATTCAAGTGCATGGCGAAGTGGCAGAAATACTTTTATTACAAGATTAAAGCAATGGTTGAAAAAGAAGGACCAAAAGTCACTCTAGAAATAATCAACAGATACGGAATAAATCTTTTTCGGCCCTTTCAATTTAAAGTCACAAATTCAAAATTTACTTTTTACTATCATCAATATGCAATTGAACAAATTGATAATAATACCTATAAAATCACCAACCATGAATTATTTTGACAATGGGCCATTGATTAAAAGTTTAGAGGTGGTTAGAGCCCATGATACGCCAAACCCTAACAAAAGTAATTCTGTATATTGGATAGTGGGGATAGTTTTTTGCGTAGCATTAGGTTCTATTTGTTATTGGTATCAGCATAAAAGGGAAATGAAAAAACCACATGCGCAATAGTTTTGACTATTTAATAAATAGCGATTCGAATGCACTAAGTCCCCTCAATTTCGGAGAACTTTTTCTATAACCTGTTCATTTTTTATACTACTATACTCAGCATGTACTTACGCATTGGATTTCAGCAAGGCCTGTGAATTTTAGAACCTTTAAAATTTACAGTCATGCTTGAATTACTTAAAATTCGATTTGTCCGAGCAGCAGGAATACATATTTTATTCCTATTTGCAATAGCATCATTTTTTGAATCTGAAGCGAGATTTTTGCATCGCTTTACATAGTTTGAAATTCACGTCTGATCTGCATTTTCATTTCACCTAAGTAACATAATTAAGAGGAATTAGCGTTATTTTCAATGGATATGCTAAATTGAGACATAGTGGTGTTGTGAGACATTTATGATAAGGAAAAATAGTAACTAAAAAAAATGAGAATTCTTCACACAGCTGACTGGCATATAGGACAACTCTTTCATGAATATGATCGCACCTATGAGCATAATCATTTTCTGGAATGGCTTGTGCAAACTTTAAAAGATCAAAAGGTTGAAGTGTTATTAATAAGCGGAGATGTTTTTGACCTTTCTAACCCTTCAGCTACATCAATAAAGATGTTTTACACTTTTTTGAATCGTGCTACAAGAACTAATCCTGATCTTCAAATTATCATAACAGCAGGCAATCATGATTCAGCTTCAAGACTGGAATCTCCAAAACCTCTTTTGGAATCATCCAACATCCATATTATAGGACTGGTGGAAAAAGATGAAGATGGAAATATAGATTATGATAAGCTTACTATACCATTAAAGGATAATGCTGGTGAAATCAAAGCATGGTGTTTAGCCATACCTTTTCTGCGGCTGGGCGACTACCCCATAATTCCTGATGTTGAAAATGCTTATGCAGCAGGTGTAGCCGCATTATATGCCGAAGCTTATGAATTTATCAGTGCTAAGAAGGAGGCAGATCAACCAGTAATTTGTATGGGGCATTTACATGCTCAGCAGGCAGAAGTAACTGACATGGATAAGTCAGAGAGATTAATTATGGGTGGTGTCGAATGCATTTCTGCTGCGGCATTTCCTGAAGATATTTTATATGTGGCTTTGGGACATATTCATAAAGCCCAGCGAATTGGAGGGAAAGATCATATCCGTTACTCTGGAAGTCCTATACCGATGTCTTTCTCAGAGCAACATTACAGGCATCAGGTAGTGATATTTGATTTGACTGATCAAAGTATTGCGAACATCAAAACGCTTGAAATTCCTTTAGTAGTTCCATTACTTCGTATACCATCGGTGCCAAGTGCTTTGTCAGAAGTATTAACTGCTTTGCAGCAATTACCCACAATAAGTTCCGATTATCAGACGTCCCCATATCTGAAAGTGCAGGTATTACTTGATGGCCCGGAGCCAGCACTTAAGCATAAGATTAAAACTGCAGTAGAGGGTAAAAATGTACGGCTTGCAACAATTAGAAGTTTATATAAAGGAGCAAATACAATTGATGATAATGATCAAATTATTATCCAAGATAAATTGGAAGCACTAAAACCACAGGATGTATTTGCTAAAGCCTATGAAGTGCGGTACAATACTGCTGTGCCTGAAAATATGTTTAAATTATTTCACCACGCAGCACAGGAAGCCACACAAACGGACAACTCATGAAAGTACTGGCTATCCGTATAAAAAACCTTGCTTCGCTTGATGGTATCACTACTATAGATTTTACTCAGCCGCCTTTGAGTACTGCCGGCATATTTGCAATTACCGGTTCAACAGGAGCGGGCAAATCTACCATACTGGATGCGCTTTGCCTTGCTTTATATGGCAAAACTCCTCGGTACCTGCAGGCCAAAGAACAGGGAATTGAAGTAAGAGATGGTAAGACGGGGTTCATAAATCAGGGGGATCATCGTGGTATTTTAAGAGATGGAACCGGAGAAGGTTATGCAGAAGTAGATTTTGTTGGCGTTGATGGAAATTCTTATACGGCTGCATGGAGGGTGAGAAGAGCAAGGGATAAAGCGGAAGGATCAATGCAAGCAGATATGATCGAACTTAAAAATTTACATTCTGGTATCGTTTTTCCTGGCAAGAAGAAAGAAGTTGCCGAAGAAATAGAACGTCTTATCGGTTTAAATTTTGAACAGTTTACCCGTTCAGTTTTGCTGGCACAGGGAGATTTTGCAACATTTCTTAAAGCCAATAAAGATGAAAAATCTTCTCTGTTGGAAAAATTAACAGGCACGCATATCTATTCAGAAATATCTAAGAAGATTTTTGAAAACCACAAAATGCAGGACTCGATCTTGCAAGAGCTAAATATCAAAAGAGAAGGCATACTCACACTCACTCCTGAAGAACTTATTTCTCTTGATGAAAAGATTAAGTCAGCTAAGAGATTCATAGAAAGTAAACAACTTGAAATTACCGCATTTGACAAAGAAATAGCATGGCATCAGCAATGGAAGTTACTTGGGGTAAATGTTGAAATAGCGGCTAAGCTATTAACCGAAGCCAATGAAAAGAAAAATAATGCTACTGATAGAATTGCCGTTCTTAAACAGGTAGAATCTGTTCAACCTGCCAGGAAGTTAATTGATCAACAAAATAATATTGCAAACCAATTAGGTAAAAAAAATGAAAATGTCACAACGGTTGAGAGTGCAATTTTAGAACTTAACAGGCAACAACAAACAGCCAATATATTATTAGAAACTGCCACTAAGGGCTATGCTGAATGCACAGAGAAATATAACCAGGCGAAACCTTTTTTGATCGAAGCAAGAAAACTCGATGTTACACTCAACGAAAAGCAGGAACAATTAAAAGATGCGGAAAGTGTATTAAAAATTGCAGCTGCTAATTTTCTTCAAAATCAAAAGATAGTTGAAATCAATAAAAAGAAAAGTGAGCAATTACTTGCTTCTATTGGTGAATTGGAAAAATGGAAAAATGAAAATGAAGTGAGACAACCCATTGCGGAACAGGAAAGTCTCATCCTTTCAAAACTTGGCGATGCTGAGAAAATGCTTAGTCAATCGAAAGAATATATTCAACGGCTGGATAGCCTGAAAAAAGACATTGAGGCCGAAGGAGCTAAAATCGCAGAACTGAACGGCGTTGCTTTTCCGCTTAAACTAAAATTAAAAGCAGCGCAGGATAGTATAAGAGAATTGAAATCGAAACTTTCTGAAGTTAACATTACTCAACTGGAGGTAGATAAGGCATCAGCTGATAAAACGTTCACTTCTTTATCAACCGCCCAGGCACATTGGGAAAAACTCTTTGATAAAATAATAGAATTCAACAGTTTAACCCGAAAGCTAACTGATGCGAAATCTGAACATGAGAAAAAAGTACCACAACTTGCTAAGGCCAATGAGGAGTTAAATACTTTAAAAACAAAAAAAGAAACATCACTGGAATTATTAAATAAAGCCCGTCTTGCTCTTACTGAAAATGTAGAACACCTGCGTGGCCAGCTGAGCGAGGGTACCCCTTGCCCGGTATGTGGTAGCGAAGAGCATCCATACAGCATGCATAACCCTCGCCTGGATGCTGTAATGCAACAGCTGCAAGCTGAGCACAGCAATAATGAAAAAGCTTATGAAAAAATGCTTGCATTCTGTAGCAGTCTCCATGAAAATATTTCGCAACTTATAAAAGATATCGATACGGATATATTAGCTATTGCTGAAAAGGAAAATCTCCTTCAGGAGTTAAAAAATAAATGGGAAAGCTTGCCAGTTTTTGAAACCATAAAAGATATACCTGATGAGAAAAGGACCGAGTGGCTGAAAATCGAAGTGAATCAAACTATTTCCATTCAGGAAACTACGCAGCGTAAATTAACTTCCTGCAACCTCTTGAAAAAGGAAGAAGAAGATTTGTTGAAGAAAATTCGTACACTGGAACAGCAGGTTAATGAAAATACACTTGATGTTACCAAAAGTGAGCAGCAAAAACTATTGTTGCAACAACAACAAAGAAATGCTGAAACAGAAAATGAGAAATTGATTGCTTCATTACAACTTACAAAAATTAGCCTGAATACTTTTTTTGCAAACGAGGAATGGTTTCAAAATTGGCAGATGGATCCAGTTGCATTTCAGCAACATATTACAAGCTTTGCAATTCAATGGAAGACTCAAACAAAAAAGTTGTTGGATGATACGGGTGAACTTCACGCATTGCAGGCCACTTTAAAGGAACAGAAAATACAATTACAGCATTTATCGGATGAGCAACAAAGTAAACAAGCCCTTTTTACAGGTTTACAGCAGCAACATGATAGACTAACGCAACAAAGGCAACTGATCTTTGGTGGTAAGGAAGCAAACGCCGTAGAAGATTCTTTCAAAGATGCGCTGGCAAACGCCTTGGAAAATTTGGAATTGCAAAAAAAAGCTCTTCAAAATTTGCAAACTTCCATTGCCAAAGCCACTGCCCAAAAGGAACAACTGCAAAAAGATATAGACGAATTGCGAACTCAGGAAAATGAAGCAAGACAAGTTACAGAACAGTGGCTTACTACTTTTAATCAAAAGCATAGTCTCAATTTCAAAATAGATGAACTTTTAATTTTGTTGCAGCATACACCGGAATGGATTGAGCAGGAACAGTTGGCGCTAAGAGCGATGGATGATGCCATCACGCAAGCAGATTCAGTTCTAAAAGAAAGAACAGGTCAGTTACATCAACATGAACAGCGGCGATTGAGCGAAAGGGATTTCGAAGAGTTAACGGAATTGAAGGAACAATCAACAATAATATTTCAACAGGCTACTCAAGAAAAAACTGAAAACGAATTATTGCTGCAGCAGGATGAAAATAATAAAAAGCGAATTGGTGATTTGCTAGGGAAGATCAATGAACAGGCAATAGTGGTAGATGACTGGGCAAAACTAAATGATGTGATTGGTTCATCAGATGGAAAAAAATTCAGGCAGGTAGCGCAGGAGTATACACTTGATATATTGTTGGGTTATGCAAATATGCACTTACAGATTCTAAGCCAGCGATATCTTTTGCAACGTATTCCTAATACACTTGGCCTGCAAGTGCTGGATCAGGATATGGGCGATGAAGTACGTACCGTATTTTCTCTATCCGGTGGTGAATCCTTTTTGGTATCGCTGGCATTGGCATTGGGACTGGCTTCGCTTTCTTCCAGCCGTATGCAGGTAGAATCGTTGTTTATAGATGAAGGCTTTGGTTCCTTGGACCCAACAACTTTAAATATAGCGATGGATGCATTGGAGCGGTTGCATAACCAGGGACGTAAAGTGGGGGTAATTTCTCATGTGCAGGAAATGACAGAAAGGATACCGGTGCAGATAAAGGTGAGTAAGCAGAATAGTGGAAGGAGTAAGGTGGAAATAATTTAAAAAATTAAAATAATGAGTAGAACAGCAGATTATACAATACAAGGGTTTATCTACCAGTTCATAATAACGTTTCAGAAGTTATTGGTCTCAACCAATGATGCAGAGATTACTGTGGAAGGAATAGTAGAAGACATTGACATCGTGGCACCAACAGGTCAAGAAGCTGTTCAGTGTAAATATCACGAGAGTAAACAAAAATTTACACTTTCTACCATTTATAAACCAGTTTTACAGATGTTTTGCCATTACAAAAAAAATCCGACAGCCAACATCATTTATAGACTTCACGCTCACTTTCCGAACGAAACAGTTGGTTCAGAAAAAATCTTAACCAAAACCGAATTGGATGCCATATTAGATTCAAAAGCCGCAGATTTACAAACTTATATTAAGCAACTCATTGGATTTACTGGCGGGGATCAATTTTTAAAAAGATTGAAAATAGAGTTTGGTGCTTCCTTAGCAGATACAGAGAAGGCTGTTATCGTATGTTTGTCAAATGAAGGATTTACAACTGAAGACGCAACTGAGATATTTTACCCAAATGCCATCCATACTATAGCCGAATTAAGCATTCAGCATGATGAACAAAAGCGAAAAATAAGGAAAGCCCCTTTTTTAGAAGGCCTCAAAAATAAAAAAAAGACTGCAATCAGCAGATGGACAAAAGAACTCCAGGATTATACAAAATTCTTGTCACAACGCAGAAAACAGATAGGCGGGATACTTAATAATAATTCTAGAAAGCGAGCTGTAATTCTGGATGCTAGTTTTATAAATAATTTTGAACACCAAGTTCCTTTACTTATACAAGATTATGTCGAGAAATATAATAGCAAGATTCGATTAAATCAGTGTCCTGTTTTTAGTCTTGTGTGTACTGAAGAAATGCTAAATAGAGTATGGAGCTCCCTTAATGCAAAAAAAATAAACGTAGAAAGAGGGATACTTGCTGGTTTATTTAACACTACTCGTTTTCTAAGAGACCCTTTAAAAGTTATCAAAGATGGAAGCATAGAGTTCAAAGTGAAATTGTGTAATCATGAGAATGAATTCGATTTAATTGTAAATGAAGCGGGCTTTGACGATGCTATTATAATATCTAATAAAGATTTCCCTTTTGAAACTATGATTGAATGTAATATTGAAAAATTGAAAACACAAGAAGTTGCAGAAATAAAATATTTATTATCACTAACATCTACTCCATGAGTACAACTAAAATTGGCCAAGTATTAGAAAGTTCACCGAATTCAATATTAATTGAAATCAGTGATGACAAGATATTTGAAGCGCATAAAAAAGATTTTCAGATTGGAAAATATCTGGAAATTGCCGAAGGAAATCTAAATAAGGTAATAGCTATTATCCAGAATATAAAATCAAATGCCACGGATTCAGGTTTAAAATTTGTCATCCAAACACAACCAATTGGATATATTGAAAACGATGAATTTAAAAGAGGTTCAGCATTAATACCTAGCCCAACTGAACCGGTTGCTATTGTCGAGAGTGCTACAATTGATCTAATTTATAACTCAAATAAGGATTTTAATTTCCCATTTGGCAAACTAGTTCAAAATAAGAGTATTGATTTTAAAATTGATGCTAATAAACTTTTTGGAAAACATGTTGCATTAGTTGGATCTACAGGTTCTGGTAAATCATGTACAGTAGCAAAAATCCTTCAGGATACTGTCGGTATAAATACTAAAAAGAATAAGAATACCGCACAGCAAAAAAATGCTCATATCATCATATTCGATATTCATTCAGAATATAAATCAGCCTTTGATCTTCATGCTGATGAAAAATTTAATCTTAATATTCTTGATTCCGACACTTTGAAATTACCCTATTGGCTAATGAATTCGGAGGAGCTGGAGACTTTATTTATAGAAGGTAATGAGAACAATCATCATAATCAAGTGTCACAGTTTAAAAGGGCGGTAATCCTAAACAAAGAGAAGCACAATCCTACTTTAAGGGACAGAATTAATTATGATACTCCTGTTTATTTTAATATCCATGAGGTATATAATTACATCTGGAATATGAATCATGAAGTAATTGGAAAACTTGCTACAGAGAATTGCCCCAAATTAAGTGATGGTAGATTAATCACGGATTTAGAAAAAAAGGAATTTTTTAATAGTAAATTAGATTTTATTGTGCAATCTACTGCGGCAGCTACCAAAGCCTCTAATGGTGCATTTCATGGTGAATTTAATAGATTTCTGTCAAGGTTAGAAACTAAACTGTCTGATAAAAGATTAAACTTCATTTTGAACGCAAAAAAAATTGATGGTAATATTTATCAGACGAGTGATTTTGGAGACATATTGAAACAGTTTCTTGGATATATCGATAAGTCGAATGTTACGATAATAGATTTAAGTGGGATACCGTTTGAAGTATTAAGTATCACCGTAAGCTTGGTATCACGATTAGTATTTGATTTTGCATTTCACTATTCTAAAATAAAGCATTTGAAAAATGAACAGAATGACATTCCTTTTATGATCGTATGTGAAGAAGCACATAATTACATTCCTAAAACTGGAGGAGCAGAGTACCGAGCATCAAAAAAGTCTATTGAGCGAATTGCGAAAGAAGGAAGGAAATATGGGTTAAGTCTTATGGTAGTAAGTCAAAGACCGTCGGAAGTATCTGAAACGATTTTCTCTCAGTGTAACAATTTTATCTCACTGAGATTGACCAATGTCAATGATCAAAGCTATGTAAAAGCACTAATGCCAGAGAACTCAAATGCTATAGCAGATATTTTACCTAACCTAGGTGCAGGAGAATGCTTGATTGTAGGAGATGCAACCTTACTGCCATCTGTCGTTAAGCTGGATATGCCAGACCCACAACCCAAATCTCAATCCGTAAAGTTTCAGGATGAATGGCAAAAAGACTGGAAAGATTTGAGCTTTGATGAAATAATAAAAAGATGGAAAAAGGAAGATTGATATTAGCTTCTTAGAAAATGAAATAATAAACGTTATTAACAGTCAATAGAAAATGAAACTAATTGCTATTCGTCCATTAGAAGGTTGTAATTCCAAGTATCTAAAACTACTTTCAACAAAAGAACTTTATCTTTTGTGTAATAACTATGAAATAGATGGTGAGGATAAGATTATTGAGACTGTTAGCCTTCCTAAAGGTTTCTTTTCTTCCAAAATGCCAGAGATTAATGTACAGGCTATTGTTGGTAAAAATGGTTCAGGGAAAAGTACAATTATTGAATTACTTTTCAGAGCACTTAATAATATTGCTTTTGATTATCAAAAAATTAAAATTGCAGATATCTCAAAAATAGAAGGGCTTAGGGTAGAAGTCTATTATGAAACAGATACTTTTTATAAAGTTAGGATTATTGATGATGAGATTCTTTTCTTCAAATATGATGGGAGAAGTAAAAAGATTAATATCTCTATAATAAATGAATCAATAGATTTAAAAGATCTGTTTTATTCAATAGTTGTTAACTATTCCCACTATGCATATAATGTTAGTGATATGGATGAAAACGAATGGATTGATGGGTTGTTTCATAAAAATGATGCCTATCGAACACCTATTGTCCTAAACCCTTACAGAATTCGCGGCAATATTGATATCAATAGTGAGAACCACCTTGTAAAGTCAAGACTAATTGCCAACCTACTTCTTCCCATCAAGGATAATCATTTTAGAGAAATCACCAAGAACCTCTATGCGAGCCATTTAGTATTGTCGGTAAATAGGAAGGGTAAACGAAATAAAACCCTATATACAAAGTCCAAGGACAAAACTGAAAGTAGAATAACAATCAAAGAGCTACATCTTGATGAGGACGATTTGCTAATCAGGCTTGATCGTTATTATAAATTCGACTATAAAAATCTTGATAAAAAACAGTATAGGATTGCGGTGGACTATGTAGTTTATAAACTTGTCAGTATTGCATTAAAGTACTATAATCACGAGGATAGTTACTTTTCTAAAGAAGAAGATCGGTTTAATGAGTCAAAACTTGATGACTTTTTTGATGAAATATTTAAAGATACCTCACATATTACTTTAAAGCTTAGGCAGACGATAAATTACTTAAAGTTTAAGCATATTGAGTTAAAAAAGCAAACACTAACTCTTGAAGAATTATCAAAGACAAATAATGATATTCTATCGAAAAGAAAAACAATAAAAGTAGAAAATATTGAATTGATTCCGCCACCTATTTTTAATACAGAAATTATATTGACTCCGATAAACGAGAAAACGAAGAGAGTGCCATTCAGGATGTTGAGTTCCGGAGAAAAACAAATGATTTATTCTGTCAGCTCCATTCTATATCACATCCTTAATTTGGAGTCAGTTTCCTCTAATACAAAAAAAAGAACTGCTTATCGATATATAAATGTAATACTGGAAGAAATAGAAATGTACGCTCATCCTGAGATGCAAAGGAATTACGTCAAAAACCTAATAGAAAGTATAGAACGGTTATCATTAAAGCGTACATTAAGTGTTAACCTATGTTTTATTACACATTCTCCATTTATACTCTCAGATATTCCAGATCAAAATATCCTGTTTTTAACTGAATTAGGAACCCCTGAACCTTTAGCAAAATCGCTAAAAACATTCGGCGGAAATATCCATGATTTGTTAGCTCATAGCTTCTTTCTAAAAGAAGGAGCTATTGGAGCATTTGCATTAGATAAGATAAATAAAATAATTGAACAGCTTGCCGAGGAAAACATAAAAGATTATACCGAAGAAGATAAATCAGAATTGCTTAAGAATATTCAACTTATCGGCGAGCCTTTCTTAAGAAATAAATTATTGGATATGTATTATATAAAATTTGATAAACAAAAGCGTATTGATGAATTAGAAGCGGAATTAAAAAAGCTGAAAATAAATGATTAATCTAATTTTAAATGAGAATGCTGCTAATAGTCATTTTTTAGCTATAAAGGATATACTTCAGGTGAGAATAAATAATATCCTTCAATCTGGAATTCTGATTAACGGCCATAAAGCAAGTCCTTATGGTCAATTGAGAACTTATTTACGATCATTGTTGAATGATGATGAATTAAAGAGATTAATTACAGCGAAACCAGAGGCGTTAGAGGGGATTATTAACGCTGTAGTTATCCATTATCCTGATTTTACAAATCCTGCAAGCGATTGTTATTTTGTTCTATATAACATTTTTGTTTCGAGCTGCTATAATATCTCCAACAAATTTTCAAAATACGACTTCATTAAAAGCATAGATAAGGATACATGCCCATACTGTAATAGGAATTATATTTATTACATATCCAAAAGCAAAGAAATTAAACCTCAAATAGATCATTTTTTTCCAAAATCAAAATATCCTTTTCTAGCAATGTCCTTTTACAACCTTATTCCAAGTTGTCAAACTTGTAATGGTTTTGGAGCAAAAGAAGAAAAAGATCCTTTAATAGAAGGGTTGATTAATCCCTATTTATTAAGGAATTCAGACTTTACATTTACCTATGTGCCAAATTCTGCCGGAATTATCAGCTCACTTTTGGATAAAAATAGTATAAAAGTCAAAATATTAAAAAATATTCCAGGCCACCTCAATGTGTTTAAACTTACAGAACTATATGAGCAACATGCTGACCACATAGTGGAACTGATAGTCAAGAGTAAAATTAAATATTCTGAAACCTATAGAGATTATCTGAAAAAATATCGAGAGAGCGGTTTAAAATTTAGTGAAAATGAAATTGATAGGATGATTTTAGGAAACTATACTACAGATGAAGACGGTCACAAAAGACCTTTGGCTAAATTATATCAAGATATAGGAAGGGAACTAGGGCTAATAAAATAAAATTTTTGTACCTGAATGATTATTCAGAATATTTATCAATAAAGAAGGAAAAAATATTAGATTTCCAATCTCTTTTAGTCAAGACGATTCTAATGTTTTAGGTTTGGATAAATTCCATTTTAATGCTAATTGATGATGCGATTATATGAATAATTTACAATTACTTTTGGGCTAATGAATACAGAATTAAATTAAATCTTATGAGTGACAAGTGTGCCAGACTTGAAATTGAATTACTTTATACCAGCATCGTAAACTTTGCAATGCAGCAAAATCATGTCCCCGTAGTTAGAAGGCTGACAATTAAGAATATCACTGAAACTGAATTAAGAAATATTACCATTGAAATAAATGCCGATCCGGAGTTTGCCATTCCTTGGAGTAAACGGATTGATTTATTGCAAGTGAATGAATTAGTTGATGTTGGAGTTATTGATATTAAATCCATTACCAAATACCTGGCGGAACTTACGGAAAGAATTGTCGGGCATTTTACATTAATAATTAAGAGTGATGCGGAAGTTTTATTTAAAGAGGATTACAGCATTAATATACTTTCATACGAACAATGGAATGGCATAGGCATACTTCCCGAAATGTTATCAGCATTTGTTACTCCTAATCATCCTGATATAGCAAAAATAATTATCAGAGCTTCTGCTATCCTGCAAAACTGGACAGGCAGCCCATCCTTTGATGAATACCAAAGTAAAAATCCTGACCGGGTTAAGAAGCAAATGGCTGCAATTTATGAGGCAATTGCAGAATTGAATTTGGTTTATTGTACTGTGCCGGCAAGCTTTGAAGAAAGCGGGCAACGGGTGCGTATGTGTGATACCATTTTTAATCAGCGCATGGCCAATTGTTTGGATATTTCTTTATTGTATGCCAGTTGCCTGGAGGCTGTTGGAATACATCCCATTCTTATTGTTATTAAGGGGCATGCTTTTGTAGGCGGATGGTTAATTGATGAATCATTTCCCGATAGTGTTAATGATGATGTGTCGTTACTCACAAAAAGGACAGTAAATGGTATTGATGAAATTGTACTGATAGAAGGAACTTTTATGAATGCCGGAAACACTGGAGGGTTTGATGCAGCCATCCAATCTGCCAATTATAAATTATTGAAAGAAGATGATTTTGTTTTGTTCATTGATATTAGACGAGCAAGATTCAGTGGTATCAGGCCATTGCCTTTAAGAATACAGACTGTGAATGGATGGGAAATAATAGAGCAACCAGCTGTTGACAGGAATAGCAATATTCCTGAGGAAATAGTGCCCACTGCAAAATTGGTTGATGTAAATCAGATAGATGTTTCCAAAAAGCAATTATGGGAGCGAAAATTACTTGACCTCACTCTAAGAAATAATCTGCTTAGTCTTAGGATAACCAAAAATACAGTCCAGCTCATTTTTACTCAGCTCCATAAACTGGAAGATTCGCTTGCATTAGGAACCGAGTTTCAGGTTTTACCAAAACCAACAGATTGGGATAATCCACTTCGAAACGCTGGAGTTTACCAATCTATCAATCTGGCAGACCCCGTTGCGGATTTGATTGATCATGAATTTACCCAAAAACGTCTGAGGTCATATCTCTCCGAAAATGAATTGAATGCCAGCCTTACACATTTATACAGATCATCCCGTTTGTCGTTGGAAGAAAATGGAGCTAATACCCTATACATTTCATTGGGGATGCTTAAATGGTTTGAAACGCCAGAAAGTGAACGTCCTAGGTATGCTCCTATTTTATTGATGCCTGTTGAAATTATTCGTAAGTCTGCCCAAAAGGGGTATGTGATCAGAACAAGAGAGGAGGAAACCATGATGAATATTACACTGCTTGAAATGCTCAGGCAGGATTTCGGAATCAACATTGGGGGACTGGAAAATTTACCAAAGGATGAAAATGGAGTTGATTTAAAAATCGTATTTAATATCATTCGACAGGGAATAATGACAAAGCACAGGTGGGATGTAGAGGAACAGGTTTTTCTTGGCACTTTTTCTTTCAGCAAGTTTATCATGTGGAATGATATTCACAGGAATTCAGAGAAACTTTCACAGAATAAAATTGTTGCCAGTCTTATATCAGGTAAAATAGAATGGGATGCTCATGTCGACCAAAGCGACAGTATAAACTTTGATGAAATGCATCACCCGGCTACAATTGTTTTGCCAATCAGTGCTGATTCGTCTCAACTGGCGGCTATTGCTGAATCAATTTCCGATAAGAGTTTTGTTTTGCATGGTCCGCCAGGTACCGGCAAATCTCAAACTATAACAAATATTATTTCCAATGCACTTTATAATGGAAAAAAGGTTCTTTTCGTAGCAGAAAAAATGGCTGCATTATCTGTAGTAAGAGATAGGCTAGAAAAAATAGGACTTGGACCTTTTTGCCTGGAACTGCATTCCAATAAATCAAAAAAATCTTCTGTACTGGAGCAATTAAAAAGAACCACCGGTATTACCAGGGTTAGTTCACCTGAAAATTTCAGAACCGAAGCAGAAAGATTACATCTTTTGCGTAATGAATTAAATGCCTATGTACTGGCATTACACAAAAAATATCCTTTTGGTTTTTCAGTTTTTGATTGCTTTTCAACAGATGCCCAACTGAAAGCAATTCCTAATGAAGTTAAACTCACCAGCCATGCCCTTGAAACACTTAGCAAAACGGATATTACCGGGTGGAATGATATAGTTGAAGAATTACAGGCAGCAGGTTCGTTATTACCGCATCCTAATAACCACCCACTACAGGCCATTAATACAAAAATATATTCTCAACAACTTAAAGCTGATGCAAAAGAAATACTTAATAAATATCTGCAAGCCACAAAAAATTGCAGAGTTAATTGCAATTCACTTTGCGCCAAACAGCACATTGATATTTCAATAGCCACAGAACAACAGTTTGATGCATTGAATACCATATCCCGCCTGTTACTTATATTGCCAGATACTCCATCTGCTTTATTTAGTACTGATAATGTAGAACAGATATTGAACCAGGTGCTGGGAATATCTGAACATGGAATAAAAAGAGATCAACTAAGGGATGAATTGCTGAAGGGTTTTCAAAAATCAATACTAAATTTTAATGCTAATCAAACTTTAGCAGAATGGAATGCAGCTTCAGAGAAATGGTTTTTACCAAAATATTTTAAGCAGAGTGCAATTAAAAAACTGCTGAACAAACTTTCTTTAAATAGCAAATTAGATAATCCAGATATAGTTCCGTTTTTGGAGAAAATTATTGCCTTTGAACAGGAACAAAAATTAATTGAAAAGAACGTAGGCTTTTTAATGCCATTGCTTGGCTTTATGTGGCAGGATGGCAATTGTGATTGGCAAAAACTGGTGGTGATTTCCAATACGATTATTCAAATTAACCGGAAAATTATTATTGCTACCGGTAGTACTGCAAAAGCAAAGATGTGGCGTGATACCATCGCAACGGAACTTAGCGAAGGGACAAAAAATTTTCTTTCAATACATGGTAAATCATTGCAGGATTATACTGATTCATACCTGCTTGTAGAATCTTTACATAAAGAATTAACTGATGCATTGCAGATTAACTTTGCAACGGTTAAGACAGTTTCAGAAAACTATCTGGATAATCTTGAGAATTGTTTAACCAGGATTTCTGATAGCATAGACCAACTTAAAGATTGGGTGAGTTGGCTTAATGCAAAAGACACAGCTGCAAATGGAGGTTTGTCATCTGTTGTATTAGCTTATGAGTCAGGAAAGATAGAAAGTGAGCATGTAATGAATGCTTATAAGAAAGGGCTTTATAGATCATGTGCTGAGTATATAATACAAAAGGAACCAGCATTATCGCTTTTTAATGGCAAGCTGTTTGAAGATAAGATCAGGCGGTTTAGGGAAATGAGTCATTATTTTGAAAAGCTCACCAAAGAAGAATTATACGCAAAGCTTGCTGCTAAAATCCCGGATTTCACAAAGGAAGCATCACAGTCATCTGAGATAGGTCTTTTACAAAAAACTATACGAAACAATGGGCGGGCAATGCCAATAAGAAAACTGTTTGATTTAATACCAAATCTGTTACCAAGAATTGCTCCCTGCATGTTGACGAGCCCAATTTCGGTTGCCCAGTATTTCGATGCTGCAGCGCCTAAATTTGATTTGGTAGTTTTTGACGAAGCTTCTCAAATGCCAACCTGTGAAGCTGTTGGAGCAATTGCCAGGGCAAATAATATGATTATTGTAGGTGATCCAAAACAAATGCCGCCAACCAGTTTCTTCTCATCCAGTAATATTGACGAAGACAATATTGAAAAGGAAGACCTGGAAAGTATTCTTGATGACTGTCTTGCTTTATCTATGCCTTCCAAGCATTTATTATGGCATTATAGAAGTAAACATGAAAGTTTGATAGCATTCAGTAATTCAAAATATTATGAGAATAAGCTTTTGACCTTTCCTTCGCCCGATGACATAGCTACAAAAGTTAAGTATATATCGGTTGCTGGCTATTATGATCGTGGCAAAACCCGTCAAAATGCTTTTGAGGCAAAAGCTGTAATTGAAGAGATCAAATGCAGGTTATCAGATCCAGTCCTTTCCAAAAAGAGTATTGGAGTTGTGACATTTAGTTCCGTACAACAAACCCTCATTCAGAATATGTTTGATGAATTGTTAAGAACACATCCAAAATTGGAATCAGTAGCTATAGATAATCAGGAACCAATTTTTATAAAAAATCTGGAGAATGTACAAGGTGATGAAAGGGATGTAATTTTATTTTCTGTTGGGTATGGCCCAGATAAAGAAGGTAAGGTAAGTTTAAACTTTGGCCCCTTGAACAGAGAAGGTGGTTGGCGAAGACTCAATGTAGCGGTTTCACGAGCACGGTATGAGATGAAAGTGTATTCTACCTTACGGGCAGATCAGATTGACATTACACGGTCGGCTTCAGAAGGAGTGGCTGGCGTAAAAGCTTTTTTAGAATATGCTGAGAAGGGGCGTTCTACATTGGGAGTTAAGAGAACCGGAGTTGAATTTATTGAGTTTGGTTTTGAAAAACTGATTGCGGATGAGATCAGAAAACATGGATATGAAGTGCATACAAATATTGGTTGCTCCGGGTATCGTATTGATATCGGTATTGTGAATAAAGAAAAGCCTTCAGAATATATCCTTGGTATTTTATGTGATGGGAATAATTATAGTGCAGCCAAAACTGCCAAGGATAGGGAGATTACGCAACATGAAGTTTTAAGACTATTAGGATGGACACTTCATAAAATATGGTCAACCGACTGGTGGGAGAATGCCCAACGTGTTATTAATAATGCTTTAGAGGCTATAAGAAAGGCAGAACTTAATAAGGACAGAGTTGTTGAAGTACTGCAACCAGAGGTTGTTAATACGGATCCAGAGAACATTCAATTTGCTTTTAATAATAGTGATCATGTAGAAGTAGCATCAGTAACAGAAAACATCTCCTCAAAGAAAGAATACAAAGTTTGCAATTTGGAACTTGTTATGTCTAGTACTTCGGATGATTTTCTTGAATACAGAAATTTTCAAAAAATAAAGGATCAGATTAGGACAGTTGTGGAAACAGAGGCACCAATAATGAGAAATTTATTGGCAAGACGGGTACTGGCCGCTTGGGGGATTTCAAAGTTGGGAATCCGCATCAATGCACAGTTTGAGCAGTTGCTCGGTGAAGTCAATTTAATGAAAACAGGTACTGATGGGAATATTGTTTTTTGGAGTGAGAATTTAAAACCAAACGAATATACCGGCTACAGGGTTTCAACCGCCAATGGTCAAAAAAGAGATGCGGAAGATATACCTGCTGAAGAAATTGCTAATGCTGTTAAAGAAATTCTTAGTCATCAAATTAGCCTTCCTAAGGATGAATTGGTTCGAGAAGCTTCTAGATTATTTGGTTTTGCTCGTTCAGGTACAAACGTGGACATTGCAATGAGAAAGGGAATTGATTGTGCAATCTTGAAAGGATATGTTTGGGAAAATAATGGAAGAATTGTTTGCGCAAATTCGTAAAAAAATTGGAAGATAATTTTGATGGAAAACATGAAATTAATAAATACAATTTGAATCAAAAAAAAAGTGTCACTATCCCCTATTTAATACATAATATGTCAAATTCAATTACCAAATCTTAAATCACTAATCGAAAAATAAAATAATTCAAATTGAAGCATAAGGTATCTTATACATTCATGCAGCATGGATTATTTATCCCGTTTTTACTTTCCAGGTTAGGGGGTTCGGCGGTCCAAATTAATTTAGGGATTAACTTATCATGTATTTAAATAAGATTGTTCAATCTGTTTTGAACAAAGTTTTGAACAATGCGCTCCTGCTCTAAACGTTTTTTGTTGGAAATCAGATAGTGATACAGGCGTTGTTCATTTATAAAAAGATGTGGCAATGTTTTTTCTTTAGAAGTATTGGATACGGCGTACTGTTCAAATTGCTGGTAGGTGGTTTCATCCATTAGGAAGGAACTGACATCCGTATAATACTGCCGGATCATATTCAGCATTTCAAAACCTGCTGCATCCAAATCAAACCAACAGTATAATTTGGTTTGTTTCAGCCAGGGGATTTGCTTGCTGATACTACTTTTGAAACCTTCTCCAAAAATAGCAACAGCATTCTTAACTTTTGGAAAGGTTAGATAGCAAGTTTTATTTTCAATAATAAATACTTTTCCAGGTAGCCATTTCAGCCAGGAAGCATCATGCAGTGAAAGGCTGATTTCGTCATACCCCAGAAAAGGTTTTAGCTCATCGTCTAATATCCTAATCTGCGTAAACACAGAAGGTTTCTTCAAAAAATACCTTCCGGCAAAATCATTTTCATTTTTATTAATAGATTCTTCCGGCAGCATTAAATCCAGCAGCGTTTTTAAAATTCCAGTATGTTGTTCAATAAATTTTGAGTGTACCTCAACCGGTATTTCTCTTATAAAGTAGGGATATGGCGGATCCTGTGAAATAAAAAAAGCGCATACTTTTAATAGGCCATCCCATACATTATCATACTGAAGTAACGTCCTTGTATTTTCTTCCGTCCATTGTTTCAGTATAGGGTAAAGAGAAATTACCGAACTGTGAGCCCTGGATATTTTTGCATAATCTGTACTTCTTCCTGTAAAGGCTAAAAAATCTTCAAAGGTCTCAAAATAGATCTTTGCCGGGATACTCTGTTTGCTGCCATTGATGATCTTCTCTTTCCAGTCAACCGAGTAGCTATTTGATTTTACTGACTTAGATTGCTGGTGAAGAGGAACTATATCATTTTTCCAGTCACTGTAATTGCTTCCAAGGATTTGTTTGTTGCTCGGTATTACCCAGGGAAAAACTGATTCCCCTTTTAATTGCGATGAAACAATTTTGAAAAATGCTTTATCCGTTTTGGCCAATAATTCATTTGGAGTAATCATCCTGCGTTTTCAGCTAATTGTTTAAATTCTTCTTTTCGTTCATTGTATTCTTCCATTGTCAGATTATATACTATGGAATGTTTTTTATTTTTTATTTCCACAAAATGTACTGCATGTATATATGGTTCTGCAATATTGATTTTATCAAGTGGTGTTACGACAAGTATCTGTAAATTTAGCTGCGCACAAAACTCCATCAGGAACTGGCTTTTCTCCGGGTCCAGTTTACTGAAAGCTTCATCAACGGTAATAAAACGAAGGCTTTTATGTTGTTTGCCCGGCTGAAATATTCCAAACTGGTGCGCAATTGCAGCGCCTAAAATAGCATAGGTAAACTGTGCTTTTTGTCCCCCTGAATAACTGGCGGTATTATCATGGTATTGACCCGCTTTATTTTCAGCAAACGTATATTCTCTTGCATTAAAGCTCAGCCAGTTTCTGATGTCTGTTACTTTTCTCCGCCATGTTTCTTCCTGCTGTAATTCGGTAATAAGCACTTTTATATTTTGAAAAACTCTTTCCCGGTAAGCTTCATCCTTTTGCGTCGAAAATTCAAGTACGCTGGGTATTGTTGAACTTAATTGATCCCTGAATATTTTGATTTCCTGTTCACGGGTAGCTTTGCATTCGAGTTGCAGGTATGTATCAGGGTTTTTATTAAAAGTGATCTTCTTGAGCGGAACATTCAGTTCTTCAATGATTTCTTTGATTTTTTCTTCTTCATTATTAAGCCAGGTGCGATAGTTCGTCAGCGCATCAAGCATACTTTTATCCATATACTCCCGGAAGCGGCGTTTATGTTCCACCAGCCTTTGATTTCGGATTGTCTTATATAAATCTTCGAGTTCGTCCAGGCTTGTGAACTGCGGACTTATGTTCATCACATCGCCGCTCCATTCAGGAAACTCTCTTAGTATTGTTTCAGCAGGGTTAACAAATCTTGCAATCAACCCGATTGTTTCTTCTTTCACCTTGTTGATCGCTTTATTGCCATTACCAACCTGACTTTTTAGAATACCGGCAGTGCTTGATTTAAGCGAAGAAAGCTGCTCCAGTGTTGTAGGGTTACCACCTTCAATTTTTTCTTTTCCAAAAAAAGTTTCAATCTGGCTGATATCTTCTGTTGTCAAGTCATCAAATTGAATATTAAATTTCCGTAAGTTCATACGGTTACACTCGTCTTCCAGTTTGCTGAGTTTCCTGATATACTCTTCGTTACTTTTTCTTTTTTGCTCCAGCTCTTTTTCCAATTCTTCCAGTTGCTTTGAAACAGTTTTGTATTGGTCGGACGAGCTTTCCAATGCTTCAATATTACGCTGCAAAGAGTCGATTTTCACAGCATGTTGCTCCCAGTTAATTTCAGTGAATGATTTTATATCTGAAAGCAACGTAATCAGCGGACGCTTCGCATCAAGAGATTTTATTTTAGGATTGATTTCCTGAAGGAGGTTAAATAATCTGGTGTGCTCCGTTTCCAGGTTCTTTTTCTCCTGTAAAAGCAATTGAACTGTTTCTTTATTGTCCCATCCCAGCGTATAACTTAGTTTACTCCATTTATTGGCACGGTCATCTTTTTCATGACGACTGATATTTCTAATAAGACCATTAGATGTAATCGCTTTTTGTGAACCATAAAAAACATCCAGATCATCCGTGCAGTAATAATTGAATCTTTCCAGTAATTGTTTTTCCAGCCATTTGGTGTATTGCCCGGACTCTTTTAATTCCAGTTTTTTGACGAGGTAATCGTCTTCTGTTGGCCAGCGAACAATGGTATCGCTGCTTTTTCTGTCGATTCGCTGATAGACAAGTTTCGCCCGGAGGTTGTTGGAATGCACAAAATGGTTTACCTGTTTATTAAACCGCTCGGGAACTAATAACTGTAATGAAAAATTGTGCAATACTCTTTCAATGACATCTTCCCAGTGACGTGCATCAGCCTTTACTTTAATTAATTCACCCACAAACGGAAGCTCGTCTTCGCCTGTTTCCAGTAATTCGAGCAAGCGTTCCCGGACAGTTATCAGTTCTGGTAATATGCGGTTTCGTCTGCTCAGGTAAGAGGTTATATTTTCCTGAACTTTATCTATCTGGATACCAATTCTTTCCTGATCTACTTTATACCTGAATTTCTTTTCATTCAAATCAGCATAGTCATTCTCTATCGACTGACTGAGTTTTTCAATCTGAAGCTGATTCTCCCGAAAGGAATCTCCTTTAACAGTTGTATGAAGCCCTAATGTAGTTGCCAGCCGTATATAATCCTGTGCTATTTTTTTCTTGCTGTCTCTTTTTTCAGACTCAATGCTGATGTCTTTCATCAGCAGTTGTACCTGGTTATCTATATTTAAAGAGGCTTTCTGGGCGATCAACTGGCTTTTATCCGATTCATCCTGTTTGATAGCATTCTCAGTTTCTTCTTTTTTCTGTTCCAGAAAAGTAATGTCCTTTTCAAGGCTATCAATATGTTTCTCAAGTAAATTAAATTCTATTTTGTCAAAGAAAAGGGGTAGCTGCTGTTCAATAGAAACTAAAACGGCCATTTCTTTTTCAAGCCCTTCCAGACGTTCCTTTTTGGTTACAATAGGTTCCAGTAATTCCAGTTGCTTTTCATCTTTCTGAATAGCTTTATGGCTAATGAGAAGATCCGTATAATGGTCATATAAACTTTTGAACTGTTCTTCTGCTTCCGGCTCTTCCAGCATTTGCTGACGGATAAATTGTGTCAAGTCTCCCAGCACTTTGATTCCAACCGTTTGATTGAACAGCGAAAGTGCTTTTTCTTTCAAGCCAAACAGATCACTGAAACGGGCTGCATAATCTTTAAAACTGTCAAACAAATCTGTCTTGGGATACTGTTTCTTTAATTTCTTTTTCCATTCTCCTTTAATGTCAAATTGGCCTTTTCCAAAATTTTCCGTGATTGTTAACTGATAGGGGGATACGATAAATACTTTTTTCATTGATCCTCCGCTGAACCAGCGCACCTGTGCGAGGGTAATTGTATGAAGGGTTCCCGCATTTTGAAAACTGGCAAGCAATACGGAGTAAGGATTATCTGATTTACTTCTTAATTGTTCTATTTTCGATTTTTCATCCGCTTCTGAATAAGTTTTCCCATGAAATCCCCAGAAATAAGAATTCTCATCCCTTTCCTTTTTTATTTCTGCGCCAGAAGACTGGTTATAGAATCGTTTGTTGGAAGGCACCAGGATGGTTAGCAGCGCATCAATCAAAGTAGTTTTGCCGCTTCCGTTGGCGCCGGTCAGTAAAGAGGTTCTTCCATTGGTAAGTAGTTTAAATACTTTACCATGAAAGGTACCCCAGTTAAATATTTCCATGGAGCGTAGCCGGTAACCGCTCTCCGAGTTATTGTTGTTGAACAGGGTTGACATAGCCTTCTAACTTATGCTTGATTTCTTCGAGTTTATCATTATTGACCAAAGCCTTGATTATCCTTTTTACTTCATAGCGGTTGTTGTCTTTGTTAACCGGGTCTTCCCGGTTAAGTTTGAGTATTCCAATTGACAACAAACTATTAATAGGCTTTGATAGCTCTTTCCATAATTTACTTTTATTTGTTTGTTCTTTATAGAACAGTTCAATTCTTTCCTTGATATCCTTCTGTGTTGGATAAAAAGTCGTTCCCTCACTTTTGACATCAAACTCTTCCAGCATTTCCCTAAGCATTACACAAAGAAGTGTTGTTTCATAATTAAGCGTTTGCTTCCGCATCAGGCGGGGCAATGGGTTTTCATCATGCTCGTCCGCTTCTGGTTGAATGATCCTGGCGAAGCCATCAACGTCACTGACATTAAGCTCCAGACCAATCCTGGCAAAATATTCATGTATGGGTGATTTCCATCCCTGTAAATCCCTCCAATGTGCCTTATCTTCTGCATAGAGAGGCCCCTGCAATAATTTAATGATGATATGGGCATAAGGTGCCCGGTTACTGGGTTGATCCATTATAAATTATTTAACCGGTTTTGTATAAAGTATCATTGGTATATTCACTTTTCTTTCTTTGATCCAGATAGGCTCTATTGTTTCTTCCAAAATGATATGATGCTCATTACTGCTGGCAATGGAAAAATAGCCAACAATTTCACTTAACCCATTCTCCAATCCAAAATTATCTACGATTTCTTTTAATGTTACCTGAATCCTGTCAGTAAGCATGGAATCAATATTTTTCTGAAGCTTTTTTCGGTCAATAGTGAACTGGTCAAACAATGATTTTAAATCTACTTCATCGGACATAGAGCCTCCGATACCTTCAGGGAATAAGGTATCCAGGATATCTTCTTTCCCATCGTTTAATTCCCAGCGATCAATCAGGTTGATATCCGGCTCATCTTCAATAACGAGAAAGGCCTCCTCTTTAATCCGGCTTTCAGTTAATGTAAAAGCCATTTGTCTTATTTCGCCGATTAACTCCATTGCCCGTCTGCGTTCCAACAAATTTTTTTCAGAAAGCACCCTGCTGATTTTTTCGCTTAATTTTCTATTGGAGTCAATCACTTTTTTACCCGATGCATGAAGAAATCTTTTCAGATTTTTCAAAAACCGGTCATTATTAAAATCAATATCCCGTTCTTTTAAAAGCAGGTAGAGTTTTTCTGTAAGCTGACTAAATTCCTGTTGCTTTTTTTCATCCATTAAAAATTCCCAGAAAGCTTTAAAACTTTTTCCCTGATCCTTGTTCTCGATATCATCCAATGCATCCAATGCAAACACCAATAGAGAACCTTTGGCAATATCTTTTTCATTGTATTTCCGTTGTACCTCTTTTCGTATTTGCTCAAAATTTTGTTCCACTTCTGCAAAATCACTCAGAAGTTCCCTGGCCATTTTATTCAGGTTATAGAACTCTTCTTTTATCTCTGTGTTATCATAAGTGACCGGCTTCTTTCCCTGTTTTATCAGGTTGATTTCATTTTCGATTTCCCATTTTTTATTCTCCAACTCCTGTATCCTCAACTCTGAATTTTCTGTACTCTGCTCAATCATGCCCCGCAACTTGAAAAAAATATCCCTGAACCTGCTGTTGGTTCCAATATGATCGGGGCGTTGCAGGTCTTCAACCCATTCAAATACTTTGATAGTATCGCTGGTAAGTTCATGCAAATCCTCGCCTTCGTCATCCGGATATTTTTGCAGGTAACCGGCATTACTCCATTTGTCAATGTACTGGGTAGCTTTTTGCGAATAGTCATCAAAAAGTGTAGCAGCTTCCAGTTCATCATCTTTTTCTTCATACTCCAAATCTTCCATATATCCTTCCAGCTTATTTCTTAATTCAGTATTGGTAATGGTAGTAAGATGGGACTCCCTGAAAACCTTATAAAAAAAGGAGAGCATAAAAGGGGCATTCTTTGCCCGCAATAGAACTAATGGACGTGCCATTTTGAATTGTAAGGATAGGTCTTCAAAAGTCATAGTCCAATATAATATTTTTATTCTTGATGGCTTAATATTTGAATATAATTACCTGAAAGTCAGTAAAATTTAAGTCTATACGGGAGCCATCAAGTTATTTTCAGCGGACAATTTGTTTTAGATTTATGTGCTTTATTCTAACCCATAAACAAAATTTGATTATTCAATTTTCACGAAGCCCTAATAAAAAAAATAGGCACCCAAATCTGACTGTGTCTCGTAATTTTTCACATATTGGAACACCAAGTTTATAACTTGTTTATTCCATGTTTTTTTGTGTTAAACAGTTAATGAATAATTTTTTGAATCTGATAATCGAGTATTCTCGAAAATCAGCAATATAACTCGCAGGATCGTTGCTGTGTTTATAAATAAAATGCGAAGTAGTTCTGAGGTTATCCCTGATTTCTCGAAATTTCACGAAAAATCACTAGAGTCTATATTAATATTCACTCCTGCTTCACCATTTTTCATATCAAGTAATATAAAGTGTTATGAAATAATATATCATATTGATGGGTCACCATCCCGGTAAGTAAATTAGAATATTAGTACACTTTTGTTTGATCTCAATGACATCAAAGTTTCCATTACAAAAAACGATATTCCATTTTAAAATCTCAAAATCGGTAAAGCCTTATTTTAATCCATATTAATACTTATGTATATTATTTCAAATTTTTTAATATTGAAATAAGATGGTTTGAAATACCTTATCGAAACAACATGACTGTCCCTTTCTTTCGGATATGATTTCCATTGTAGTCAACTCCTTCTACAAACCATACATGCATTCCATATTGTAACTCGCCGGCAAATCTGCCATCCCAGCCAATGTTGCTATTATTAGTTTTAAAAATTAACTGACCGCTGCGGCTATAGACAGAAAAATGCTTAAACTCCTTAATACCTACAGGTATTGCCTTGAAAATATCATTACGACCATCTTTGTTAGGGGTAAACCCAGTCGGAACAAAAATATCAGCTTTATCAAAAACCCTAATACTGATTGTATCAAAACCAATACACCCCTGCGTTGTTGTTCCTTTTAAATAATATGTTTGAGAATTATTGTTCAGTAAAGTTGCGATTGGGTTATCAATGGTAGGGTCGCTAAGTCCTATTGATGGCGTCCATATATAACTGCTTGCGCCTGTTGCTTGTAGTTGCAAAGGCTGGCTTCTTGCTATTGATGTATCCCTACCGGCAAACACCGCAACCCGTTTAATAGTAAATGTTTTACTTATAGCCGCGGAAAGACACCGATTTGCTGTTTCCGACTGCAGCGTTACTGTAAATGGTTGATAACTCAAATATGTAGTGACAGGATTTTGAATTCCTGATAGGCTTCCATTCCCTAAGTTCCATCTCCATTTTGAAATTAAACCTAGCTGGTTTGTGCTTCTATCAAAAAATTGAACTGGTTTTCCATAGCAGGTACTATCATAAACAAAATCAGACTTGGGTATAGAATGAACAACAATAGGCTTGCTAATTATAGTTGAACGACAGCCTTTACTATTTTCAATCCATAAAGAAACATCATAATTTCCATGAGAATTAAAAATATGGTTTGGATTAGCTAATGAAGACATACCCCCGCTGGAAAAAGCCCATTGATATTGCCCCATATGCTGTCCTCCACTATCACTTTGATTCACAAAATAAACCGGGCTCCCTGCACAAATTTGTTTTGTGCTATCAATTATAAAATCAGCTACTGGTTGTGGGAAAATAGATACATGAGGATAAATTTTTATAATGGTATCATTAACACACCCTCTTTGAGAAGTTACATTTAAGGAAACATAAAATGAATCAAGTGAATGGTAAATATGAGAAGGATTAATGCTATTAGAAACATTAGGGTTTCCCGCCCCTGATAAAGGATCTCCAAAATTCCACAAATGTTGTAACGAGTTTATATTATCACCAGTCACCAGAGAATTGCTTGAGAATTGGATGGTTGCTTCCGGTAAGCAGCCAAGATCAAAATTAAATGCTGCAACAGGCGTTGGATTTATGGTAATATATCTTGAGCTATCGGTTCTGCACCCGGATGATGAAGTAAAAGAATAAGTTATTAAATGATTGCCGTGATTAACCAATGCAGGGTTAAACTCTCCGGTCAATCCATTTGATATACCGTTTCCGCTATAAATACCAGTCCCCGGCAAATTCCATAATACAGAAGCTTGTGTAAGATTGAAAGAGTTGGCCTCATTACAAACTAGTGGGATTGCATCAAATTTAATTTCTGGCGAGGCATTTACAACAATGTTTTTTGTATAAACATCGACACAAATACTGCCGGAATAAGATCGCATAGTAATTGTAAAATTCTTAAATGCAGGAGTACTGAAAGTTGAATATCTATGAGTATAATTGTGCCCATTAGGTATTTGCCCTGGCATATTATCAACCAACGAAGTTCCATCTCCCCAATCAACCTCTATTTTGGTTATATTTCCAAAATCGACATACGAACTGTCTTTTATATTTATCTCGGAACCACTGCAAATTGGCTGTAAATTTTCCAACATAAATTTTGCTTTAGGAACAGCTCCATTCACGGTAAATACTTGTGTGAGGGAATCTTTGCACCCCAACGTTGAAGTACTCACCAGTTTTACGTTATAATGAGCTGCTAAACTATATTGGTGTGATGGATGAATTGCAATGGATGTATTGGGATTAACCGGCGTTGCGTTCTGATCATCAAAATACCATAGGTAGGATAAGCCACTCTGGTCATTAATTGAAGTGGTATTTGTAAAACTTGCTGCGCCATCGAGTAAACAAACTGAAGGCAACTGAAAGCCCACATCTGGCTTTGCACCAGCAATTACCATTTTTGGGAAAATAGTTGAAACGCAATTGCTGTTACTCGTTACCGCTAATGTTACCTGATATGTACCGGGAGCAGCAAACAAATGCGTAGGGTTTTCTGAGGCAGATGTAGTACCATCACCAAAATTCCACGACCACGCCACAATTGAACCATTAGTAACAGTTGAGTTATTCGTAAATTGAATCGGTACATTATAACAAGTGTCCGAAACACTAAAATTAGCTATAGGACCAGCCACAATAGTAAGGGATTTGCTTGTTGAATTAATGGTATTGCATGCATCTGCAGACACCGCAGTTAAAGTAACAGTATAGTTGCCAAAGTTTGAATATGTATGCTGTGGGCTTAGTTGGGTAGAAGTATTGCCATCACCAAAATCCCATAGATAGGATGCCACTACTCCAGGAGATGAAATGGTTGTAAGGTTTTGGAAATTTACAGTAAGGTTTCCACAAGAAGTAATAGAATTAAAATCTGCAACAGGAGCAATACGGTCAAAGTAAATGGTTTTTGATCGGGTGGCCGAACCGCCACAAATGCTTGTATTACTCACCGTTAATGTAACGACAAATTGGTTGGGAGTTGGCGGGAAGATATGATTTACATGTTGGCCGCTTGCGGTTGTACCATCGCCAAAATCCCAATGCCAATTTAGCGGCCCGGGTATTGTTGCTATTCCACTAAAATTGATTGACTCGCAGTTTGGTTGCGCCACATTGGTAAAATCAACATTGCTGTTTGTAATCAGTCTATTGAAAAATGTAGGATAGCCCTCTCTACCGCTTCTTCCTCCTAACGATAAAACCTGCTCCTGGTAATTGCATGCCGCCCCATAATTATTAGGGTTGGCGATTATACTATTATTAGGGAGAGTGTTACTGTATATCTTTCCATCAGGGCCGAGTTGAAGGGCAGTATGGATAATGAAAGCATTGTCAACTTGGTATCTTGAATTTCTAATAGTAGCTGAGTCGTAAATATCAACTTTGTATTGGTAAGTATAGTCTCCGTTTAAATACACTAATTGAGAGTTGGGAGAAAATTCAACTCCATAAAGACCAATATTGGTGGATTGTGTTATCATTATTCGGTCAGAAATAATCCCGGAAACATTATCAAACTTGAATAAATCCCACTTGCCTTCCAAATTTCTTGCATTTGCAATTTTTGTTCCGTCCGGAGACACTTTCATACACCCGGTTATGTAGCCTATCGTACTTCCATCCTTTGGATTCACGGTCGATATAACAGGTAGGGGATCAACTCCATTACAGGTTACTTTATAAGTTCTGAATACATGGTTGCCCCATTCTTTAGTTATTATCCAAATGTCAATTCCATTGGAAGCACTTGTGGCTGCTATCTTCTCCGTACTTGGAGCATATAATAATATATTCTTTACTGCATTAATATCTCCAAGTCCTCCGTTAAGAGTCATATCTATTTCAGAATATCTGTATCCTCTTGCACCTTCAAAGCCAGGGTCTCCCAAATCTGCTGTGAAAACATAATAAATAGTATTGCTGCCGGGCTTTGGAATTACAATGGCAGAATGTGTAGAGGTAGAGTGTCCCATTAACCCCGTGCCATTGGGCATTACCTGGTGGTTTTTGTTCCATACAGTATCCCCATCAGTATAAAATAATAATCTGCCTAGACTATCAGATACAGTTGCACAACCTTCTGTTGTGGTAAGCTGGCCATCCAATAAAGGAGTAGGGGGAGAAGTACTAAAGTTCAATCCGGCCTTATCACCAAAATACCAAAAATTGGAATGTTGTGCTGAGCCTGTAATAACAGTTAATAGAAAAAATAATATAGTTGTTATTTCTTTTTTCACTAATCCTGAATACTAATAACTAATGGTATGAGATTGAGTACCGTATTGTATTAAAACTGTTGAATCGGTCTGGTTGCTTATTGGTGCATTATTCCGTAATATATCCCATCCAAAATATGCTTTTTGATAAGGCGGATTAAGATAGGCAGTTGAAATAGTCAACACTGTATCTGCTGCATTGGCTGCCCGTTTTAAGCCAAATACTATCTGCTTGTTAAGCATGGGTGTTCCGCCTAATGGGTATGCTTGTCTGTACCCAGAAATAGTTAAAAAAATGGTATCTGTATTAAGGTAGCTCCCCGATTTTTGAAGAGATACGTTTACGTAGGAAGCTTTAACAAGAAACAAGGTATCACTTCTGTCGGCAGGAGGCAAACCAGTACCAAATAAAGGAGCATAAACAGGGCTTTCATACCCCAGCTTAGATCCTTTCGACAGCCAGGCAATTTCAGATTTTTTAACCGTAAAAATCACCCTGCCATTGCCATCAGAAACAGCACTATCGGAAGGCACATACAACGCTCCTTGTTTTATCAGATATACTTTTGCGCCGGGTGTCGCTGATTTCAAATCCCGGTCGAAAACAATACCTGTAATTACATAAGACTCATTAGTTGGATTTTTTTTGCAACTGATGCTAAAAACAAGAATTACAAAAAGTAATGATTTCATGCTAAAAAAAATTGGCGAAGAGTAAATATTTTTACCATTTAAATTAAAAATACAATTAATAGATAGTTGTGTTGATTTAAACGTCAAAGAGAAAATGTGTGCTCATTATTTACCGTTTTACATATCTAACAGACATTTACAATATTATATTTATCTTTTTTTCTTTTTTATACTTTCAAAAAAAGAAAAACTAATAACCGATAAAATGCCCGATATAAAAATTTTCATAAAAAAATTGTTTTCCCAATACCGAAACGCATAGCATACAAAATTAAAAATAACCACTATTAGAATTGTTAGAAAAAGATTGGTGCTGTATTTCATCTTATTTTATGCGATTTATGGAAGGTGTTTCCGATGAATAGTGGATTAATATTGTATCGCCTACTCTATATTTCCGAAAGGCCCTCCCTGAAGAGGTGTATTTTTGAATACCTACAAAAAAATAATATCTGACATAGCTTTTCCATTTATTTGAAAAAATTTCATAAACGACCCCGGTGGTAGTTTGTCCATATTTGTCTAGCTCTTTATTTTGTCTTTTGCTTATAAAAACTGCAGCTAAAAAAAGCGAAATTATAAACAATAGCGAAACAATGAATTTTACATTCTTCATTTTTAAAATCCTCCTCCATTACCATTACTAGATTTGGTTCGTAAATTATCGCTTGTAGCACTTGGAATTATAGATGATTTTACTCCTATTTTCTGAACTTCGAAATTAAATTTTGATGCTACTACAGCATCAATAAAATTAGACATAAAAGAGTTTGAATTATCGACAGTTGCTTCGAAACCTTCCGACTTGACGAGTTTATCTAATTTGTTGATTAGCTCTTTTTCCTCTTTTGTTTTTGGTGCAAAGTTGCTTGGAAGTTTATCCGATTTTGCCCATGCTTTTGTTAATGATTTTATTTGTTCTGCAGAATAATCTCCCGCAAAATCTAGAATTAATGATGTAGCGACCTCAAAAAGGGATTTATCATTATTAAAAACACTTTTAATTTTTAGATTCCCTTTGTCTGAAAAATCCAAACTTGTTGTTGCTGATAAAAGCTTTATAGTAACAATAGATGTACCCTTAATAACATTAACCGTGCTCGATTTTGAGAAAAGGGTTCTAAAGAATCCTACTCCTCCGGTCATCGTATTAATGGCTCCATCAGATGCCACAGATATCCAATCAACATGCTGAATTCCTTTTTCCAAATCCCCATGCATAAAAGTTTGTATAGTTACATTCATTCCTCCACTAATAGCTGCACCTATTATAAATCTGGTAACAAGTTGTTGGCCGATAGCCCTTGCTAATGCCCAAGCACATGGTGGACAATCACCTAAAGGGTCAAAATTCGATATTGGATTATTGAAATTACTATTGTATGGCGTAAAATTAAAAAAATCTTCCGATTTAGGATCGACTTGCCACCACCTTCCAATTTGCGGGTCTAGGTTTCTATAAAAAGCTGTATAAACATTTATATCAAGCTCATCACTAAATTCTATACCATTATATTTATAATTATTAGATAATTTTCCAACACCGTTGCTACTAATTGGGCTCAACAATAATCCAAACGGATAATAATGGTTCTCTTCAAGTACAGGCCCCTCATTTGTAATTAATACAAAATTGTCAAAATACACATTACCGGCATTCTTATCGTCCACTGCTTGCTCTTCATTACTCAGGTAGGTCAAAAAATATCCATTTTTGGTTGCTTCAATATCCTGCTCTGCTATATTTTTCCACTCGGGATTTTCATTACTTGTTTCTCCTACCCTTATTGCACCCCCTTTTACAAATCGCATAGCAGTATCTAACAGCATATAGTTAAGGTAAGCACGGGGTCGGTTGCTCTTATTATTTTCATCCTCTTCATTCTCACTAAAATTCCCTAATGCCTGGGGGCTTACACCGGTTGACACCTCCATTTCTTGTATCGTAATAGCACCACCATGCGCCCCCCCCCTTCCTACCCCATTTCCCATTGTAAGTATACTTTTCAACACATTATTAGCTATATCTTCTCTGACGGTTTTGCCAGTGTTACTGCTGCTTTGCTGGCGATAATAATATTGAACGGCGATTGAGAACCTATCTCCAGATGTGGCTTTTACTATTTTGTATGGTACTTTTGTAGCCCCGGGTTTTAACAAGGCTGCCTTCCGGTTCCCTTGGTCTTTGTCTTTCAGTTCTTCCGGCAGGTTGCTTCTTACAGGGCTTAGCACTTCTTCCCCATATAGCTCTCTTTCCTTTTTTATTTGCTCAGCTGTAATTTTTTCAGTTGGCAAATCTTCAAATGTAGCACCGTATCGCAGTGGTGATGGGGCTGGCTCTTCTGTTAATACCATTCGCACATTTCCCAAGTGGTCTTTTACAAACCAGTCATATTTAAACTCCCGGTTAGGTTGTGCCGTATATGCAAATCGTATCCGTCCTTCTTCAAATGCAATTTCTTTAATATCACCCTCTGTATAAGTTATTGGCCCGAGATAAGTGGTTGTTTTCGTAGTACTGGTAGCATTATCAAAAACAGTTTTCATTAATTTGTTTCCTAGCGCATCATATATATAATTTATCTGCCCCTTGGTTCCTATTTTTATTGAAAGGGGTAAGTTCAAATGGTTATAGACAATCCCATTACTACCTCCAGCTGCATTTATATCTTTATTCGCATCGTTTGTAAGGTTTCCATTATCATCATACATATAGTCATTATTGATACCGTTTGTTCCATCAATAAAGTCTCCCAATGTAGTAGTAAGGTTATTAGTGGGGGAGTTGTCTTTAACTTTTAAAAGTTTGTTACTGATACCTGAATTATTATAGGTGTAGTTAAGAATATCAATATCTACTACAGATGTGCCGTTTACTCCTTTCTGGTTCATGGATAATATATTTCCATTTTCATCATACCCTATCCCATTATCATTACCTGTAACACTGAAATCTTTTTCAGAATTTATCCAATTAGAATATTTATACTCTTTAAAGTCTGCCTTTTTAAGCCTGTTAGTATTATCGTATGTATAATCATACTTTCTCATGATCCCACTCGATGATGATTGCCATATACCTTGGGCATCCCTACCAGTTTTGCCACCACTTGCCCATAGCATAGAGCCGATGTTACCGTTCAATTGCGGATTGGATATGGATGCACCTGTTGATGATATTGTTGGGGAAAATATATTATAACCTAATTCATATCCAAAAAATCGTTGGTTGCTAGGCAGTATATTACCATTAAGATAATTCATATTTACTCCCCTGATCCAACCTCTAATATTGTACGTAAAATCTTGTTTATTCTCACAAATAGTTCCATAGCCAGTAACCTTTGTTTTTAATCGGCCCAATGCATCATATTGCCTTGTTACTACTAGTTTATTTGCAGTAGGTGTGGGAGCCGGGTAGCCTCCGTTATCCACTCCCTTATATATATTGGTAATGTTCCCGGCTATATCCAGTTCATATTTTGTGATCAGGTTTACAACATTTGGTCCACTGGATAGAAAAGTTCCAACCACTTTACCCGTAAAAGTATATTGGGTGGTAAGAGAATTTCTTGACGTACCGGGACTTTGACCCGCAATGGGTATGTAAGTAGCTGTATTCGTTTGTATCTTTCTGAATTTCTCATCATAATAATGGATGGTTCCCAAAAAATTAGCAGTACTAAGGTTGGGGTCAAGTATTTTTGTTTTTGATGCTATTAGCAACCCGTTTGTATTAAAGGCATTTACTATTAGTTCATCTACATAATCGCCTGCAGGTGTAATAGTTCCTGGTGTGTATGGCAATGTATAGTTAGGGTCAAACACGAACATATTGCTTGGAGAAGCAAAATTTCGATACTTGTCATAGTAATTAACAGTCAGTATATCAATTCCGGAAATGGGAATAAAAGTTGGGCGCATACTTATATCAAACGGGTCACCCAAAATTGTTACTGTTTCATTTGTTGCCCAATATTCTGCATCTACGTTAGCCTGAATGACAGACCTCGCTAAAGAGGAGGTCCAGAAACCTGTAGCCAACGGTCTATTTAGCAGGTCATAAATAGTAAGCATCCATTTTTGGTCATTTTTCATATTTGCATCCTGGGTCAAAACAAGTCTGTCTCTCGAGTCGTACACCATGTCTACAGGCTTTGCCCCCGGCACATGCTTTGTAATCAACCTGCCTCTTGTATCATATTCATACCAAAAACATAGTTCATCAATAACAGATTGTGTAAGTATCCAGTTATTATTGCGCAACCACTCGGTGGCTTTGGGTGGCAATACAAATCTTAATTGGTTCAAATTGTCATATATATAGTATGTACAAAGCCATCCAATATGCGGGTCAAAACCTCCCGGCGAATTGGCGATTTGTATTTTCTTTAAAATTGTATTACCAACTTTGTCTTTGTACTCATGAATAGATTTCCCATGTTCATCTATTATTATTGATTTTGTCAGATCTCCCGTTTGATAGGTATAAGTTGAAGATAATACTGGTATCGTTGATTGTGAAATATTATTAAACTCCCATGTTTTTACTAGATCTGTTTGAGTATTATATATTCTATACTCTGTTTTGACCGCAATTTCATTTATTGTTTGCGTCGTGCCTGCCCATGCATTTCCTGGTGAAAATGCTTTGACTACCCGGTTTAATGGTGAGGGTTCATAGTTGCTAATAGAAAAAGGGTTGCTATCAGCAAGGTCATTGGGCAAAGCCCCTGAGTTGTTATTCTGATAAAAAGTCAACTGTTCAGATTCCCAAAGCGATTTGTAGCTTCCTGAACCACCGGTACTGGCCCCAGCTATTGAGTAAGGCAAATATTGCTTAACAACCCTTCCTAAATCATCATATTTAGTTGGGGCCACCATATCAACCCCTTCCACCATTGCATTCACTGCTACCTTCTGTTGACTTCTGCCTAATCCATCAATATACTCTACATTAATAACTTTTGACTTAGCAGGTATTGTTGTGATACTATAGGTGTTCTGGTAATTAGGGACTTTTATTTCAGTAGTAGATACAAAATTCCTGTTGTATGAATATTGTCCATTACTCTTGTTCGATAATAAAATGATCAAGAAAAAGAATAAGTATGTATGTTTATACTGTATTATAATATCCAAATTTTTCATTACTGTATATTTATTAATTATCCTGATATTTTTATAACGATTTAACCCTGACAATTACAGGCTCTGATACAACTCCACTCGGGCATTGAGAGAAATATGAAATTGCTGTAACACTATAAGTTCCTGTACCCGGTACGGATATAATTACTGGAGAAGCACAAGTCGGAGAATTTATAAAACTTATCAAAGTTCCACTTAGATTATTTCTAACTTCTATTCTGCAACTTGTTGCGCCAGGTGCTGTAGTATAATCTACTACTATTGAAAATCCTATTCCCTTAACCGCAGAGTTTATGACTGGTGCCGAACAACTTGTCAAAATATCTGAGATACAAGACACTGGTTGACTTGCATAGTTATAACAAAACGTCTTTAATATAAACTTGTTATCATCTCGTATAATCGACAATCTGTTTAGGGCATCGTATTCATAATAAGTAGTTTTTCCATTAATGTCACTTTCACTCGTCATTCCAATTAATGGAGAAAAAGTATATGTAGACATTTGGGCTTGGGCAGGATATAATCTTAATTCATCAATGTCACAAGCTGCGGAGGATGTGTTATTAATTAACTTTAAATAAGAACCATATGTTCTGGAAGGAATTGTAACCTGCCAGAAATTCCAGCCATTCCTTGATTTTAAAAGCTGTATATCAGTAAGCGATTCTAACGTAAATCCATCCCTGACTATGGCCGGTACAATTCCTTTGCTCCAATAGGTAAACTTATATTCCGTGTTGCTTTGAATATAGCCAAACCAGAAATAATCATTAAAAGGAAGTTGCCTGTATGCTTTTCCTGTAAGGGCATCAGAGGGACTATTTAAAATATTAGTAGTAGTATAACTGTCTCCTTCAAAACTCGTATAATCAAACCTATTAATAGGAGAGTTAGTAATCTTAGCTACTGGATAGTTATTATTATAACCCCACATATACGACTCATAATAGCCCCACTTGTATGCATCAAAAATATTGTTCGTTTTATTCTGTTGAATTACCCTTCCAGAGGAATTATACACAAATTCCATTTCAGATTTATAATTAATATCACGATTAAAACCTGTACCATTAGCGTTTGAAGGAGCAAAACTGGTTAACAGTCCATTTGTTTTTAGCTTATACACTTCCATAGGCATTGGTCTTGCTTGATGATACTTGTTAAGCACACCGCCAGTAAAGCGAATATTTGTACCATTGGGATTTTGCAAAAATGAATATTGCTCAATTGGAGCAGTAAGAACATTTTTAGTTTTGAGATTTATAATGCCTGCACCAAAGTCATCCGGTAATGGCGAATAATCAAGAGGATAACTTGTTCTTTGAACAAGATTTTCTCCTCTGCCATAATTAATAGTTTTATTCTCGAATGGAAATAAATATTCTTTCCCATTGTGCAAATAGTTTTTATAAGAAGTAATTTGTTCTGTTTCAGAATAAGTAGTTCCATTTTGATCATAGATTCTTTCTTTTCGGGATGTTGGGACAGCCCACTTGGATGTATACAGTGATATGTTTCTGACAAAAAACTTCCAGGGCGTTCCACTCAAAAGTGTTTGCATTACCTTTCCTGGAGTTAAACACGGAATATTCTGAACAGTTACGCCAACCGGATTAAAATCATAAGAATAAATTGTTTCCTTTAATAGAGTACCAGAACTATTTAATGTTTGCTCTTTTTTAATTAAACCTCTTTGCCAATCAATTGAATTCTTAGGAGCAAAGGGAAACTGAACTGCTGGATTAGCAGGAGTACTTCCGCTACCATCTTCAATATAGGTGGTGTTAGTCTGATCAGCAAAGTCAGCTGCTGTGTAATAATCAACTTTTGTTTTCCCATTACTAGGTTGAGAAATTTCCGCACTTCCATAGCCACCTGTATTACCTTTAGTTGTCATGGAAGGATTAAACCTACTACTAGTGTAACTAAATCTTGCTTCGTAGAAATAATCTTGTAACCCATACTTCAATATTGGATTATCGGTAGGCTGGAAGCTAGAAAAAGAATAATTTGTTATTACCGGTAGGTTGGAGGAAACGATCTCATCTGTATTCTTTATAGAAGAGATTTTCAATCCAGTCCAAATATTATTAGCCCCATTTATATCGTAAGTAAATTCCTTAAACCCTCCTGTTGGATATGTAATTTTTTTTAAAACTCCTGATGACATTCTTGTAAGGTCTGACCACGGGTTACGAATATTGGTAGTGTATGGTTCATCCCATTGCTGCCCTACAATTCTCCAACCAAAAATAGTTTTATTACTTCCTCCAAATCCCGGTCCCGTGGGTACTGAGGTGTTTGATGTACTAGTATATTGAACATCTGAAAAAGGAGCCTGAGAAGAATTTGTATTTGCGTACCCAAATTTATCTTGATTTAAAGATGTTCTTTTAGGTAACAACCCATTATCGTAGTTAAATAAAGTTGCTGGAATTGATTCAAGATTTGGTCCTAATTCTTGTACACTTTTAAGAAATAACCTTTTAGTTAAATTATCGGACAAGCCTGTATAATACCTGACAATATTGCCATTTAAATCGTTATAAAGGTCAAACATATCTGAACCTTCAGTAGTTGTTATTGTTTCATAATCGAGTTTAAATGATTTAATATTAAAAATACCATCATAAATTCTTATAAAATCCAATCGCTTATCTCCTGCAATATCTTCTCTTAAAGTATTTGCATCAAAAGACACCGACTGTCCGTTAGATGATGAGATGGAAGAAAGGCGCTTGGATTTTAAAGTAACAATGCTTTGAGTAACCCCGAAAGTTTGTAATTGATTATATCGCCAATAAGGATTAGCAAAACATGGAGAACTTCTTTGAGTTGGAGGGGTTTGAGATAAAAAAGCCCAACCACTACCTTGAGTAGTAGTTATATGGTGTTCCACAAAATTAGGTACTCCTGCATTGAATGTCCTTGATTGGTCATATGTCAACTCTCCGTTATCAACATAATTAAGTACTACTTCGTCCCCTAATGGCGAAATGATCTTAGTTAAATTCCAGGTAGAGGGGAAAAAATGATAGACTTGGATTTGTCCATTTAAACTAAAATCATCAAACTCACACTGCCCTCCCAAATTTGTTGTAATATTTATTCCGGGTTTCCTGAAATAAATATGTTCATAGGGGCTAGTAGATAATTGTCCAAGCCAGAGATATTCATATCTGGTAGTTCTATCGATACTGGTGAGTCGGCTTTCTTCCACTGCATTTTTTTCAAAGCCCCCAAACTGATATATAAAACCATCTTCTGTAATTATTTCGAAATTGGTAAGCTTGTTAAGGCTATTAATAGTTTGTGTTGTTTTTGAAATTTTGAGATTTTGTTTTGAAATAATATTAATATTTCCATCTTGATCAAAAACAAACTTCCCTGAGTACTTGCCAAAACTAAAATAGAATTCATCAGGCTGAGTATCATATGCTCTTGAACATTGGCCTCCATACTCATAGCAGTAACCTTGTTCCTGGTGCCAGTTGGCATAGTCAATTATTTGCTGTTTTCTCGTTGGTGTCTCAGCATCAAAATTTGAAAGATTTACGTATTCTGGCCCTCCTTTAAGGTTTAGATAGCCATATCCTGCAAATGGCAAACCCTGTGTACTGACTGTACCCAAAAACTCATCTGGTAAATTATGCATGACTCTTGTAACAGATCCTCCCGCATTCAAATTCCAACCTAAACCTACCCAGGCAGCTATATCATCAACCCTATGACCACCTGCATTATATGACAACGAGATTGGAACTTCTATGTTGGTACCCTTATAGGTATATATTGGCAAGGAAACGCCAAGTTTGCCTGTATAAAGATCAACGTTTTCCTGCACTTCCTTTGTTAAGCCAATACTATTAGGAGATGGCTGAACAACTATTGGTAATTTGGCAGCAGAAGTTCCATCTCCTACCGCCTCAATCGTATAATTTTCCGTCTGAGAAATTGATTTCGAAAATTTTCTTAGACTATCTTGGAATTTATATAAAGCTACTCTATCGATTTTGCCCTCTTTCAAAAAAATATTGCCATAAATACTATCAATCTTACTTGTCGATATCATATTTTTTTTTCCATAACTACTTTCCTCTATAAGCACTGTACCTACACTGTCCTTTAATTGTGCAGACAACAAATTCGTAAAAAACAGTACAGCAATACCAAGAAAGAATGAATAAAATTTTTGTCTCATTTTTAGCGTTGTTTAAAAATTATACCCGACCCGAAATATCAAAGACTGGGTGTGAGGTGCTTTTTGTTTTCCAAAAAAATCATATAACAGCAACATAGATCCTTTCATTTTCCCAATATTGTATTTTTTACTCAGACCAATTAATGCTGATGGCTTCCATAAGGAAATATCCCGATGATTAAGTTGTGGCAATTCCCTTAATCCTTGAAATGATGAGTTGTAAGAATATTCAAGCCCTCCGTTTACATAAATTTTTCCTTTCAATTTCCAATCTATAAAGCTTCTAAAGCTTATGCCCTCGGAACTAAATTTAATATTGTTAAACCCACTCCCCATCCCAATAATATAACTGGTTCCCAACCCGGCACTACTTTTACTATTTAACTTATAGGCTAATTGTATTCCCAGGTTGGCTGTATTTGGTAGTAAATTCACAGCCTTTCCAAATTGAAAATTTGTCCCGAATTCAATTCGTTGTTTAAAAGTTTTACTCTTCATCGGGTTTGGCTTAAAATCAGGCAGATCATCTGTAGAGCTTAGAGAAGTAAATTGATTTTTTAATTGTTGTAGCGGCGAATTAATTGAACTTCCTCCGGCCTGGGTAAGCCCAGTAATAGTACTGGATGACCCCAAACCCCTTTGCTGTAGCTCTTGCGATATCATTGCATTGCTTTGGTATCCAAGTGCTGAGTAATTTGTCGTACCCGCTGTCCCCATCCCTGAAGAGGGGTTAAACAATGAGTTAAAAGTGCTATTCTGCTGTAAAAATTCATTAAACGCAGGAATCTTTTGAAGAAGTGCAATAGCAGTTTCTTCCATTTTTCTGGAGTCGCTGAATATCTCTTTATAGTTATTTAAGGTCTCTGCATAATAATAGGCTTCTTTATTTATTCTTTGTATGTATTTATTCCTTCCTAAGAACTTTAAAGCCTGTTGGAACAGTTGTTTTTTTCTCTCTTTAATAAACTGCTTAATAGCTTCTGTATTTTCAATCTGACTATTTAATTTTCTGACACCTTCCTTTGTCTTTGTTATTGACCCAACTACACTCTTATTGAGTTTATCTTTCCTTTCGTCAATGTATTTTATTGAATTGGTCAGCCTGTCCCTGTAATCATCATAACTAGCTTTATATCCATCTGCAACGCTCTTTCCTTCCTTATATTTTTGTAATAAAGTAGTAAAAGTGAGTTGATTATTTCCAAACAATTGCTGTGCTGTTTCAGGGCTGGCTTTTTTTAAAATTGTATGAATTTTATCCTCCCATCTAGCTAACTTCTGAAGTGTCTTTTCTGTTTTGGATGTAAGATTTGAATAGTATTTATCAACCTTTGTAGAAACTGTTTCTATATAAATATTGGAGATCTTAGATAAATTAGAATCTAACTGACCAAATATTGTAATAGGAGAACCTAATAACAGTATTAAAGCAAGAAAACGATTTAGCATATATACTGCATTAAATGATTTACTGGTGTTATTTTTTGTAATACCGCAAGGTTTGTCCTGGCACCAGGAGTAATCACCTCACCCGGTATCCGGAACAAACTTGCCAGAAAACTATCAGTCTTCACACCTAACACACCCGCTAACTTTTGCAGATCGATTTTTTGCAGAATGGTATCAAGGTTGGTTTGAGAAAATAAGGCAGGTGATGGCAGCAGCAAACTGAATACGAATAATGGTCGCAATAAAGTGAGTAGTTTTGGTGACTGCATAGAAAGATTAAAAGTCCACGAAACAACCAAACAGCAATTTTCGCTGCATGGATAAAAATATTCTCTTAAAAATCAAACATAACTCTTTCAAATAAAATGAGCAATACCACAAAGCGGTATTTTTAATACCCTAATTTTAGGGGTTTTTACTTA
This sequence comes from uncultured Chitinophaga sp., assembly GCA_964641575.1. Lineage (GTDB taxonomy): Bacteria > Bacteroidota > Bacteroidia > Chitinophagales > Chitinophagaceae > JJ008. The sequence continues at coordinate 47,760 of CAZXMP010000003.1, forward strand.
TTACACATGCGGGTTACCGTTATTCTATTACTCAAAGCTGAAGAAAAAATCAATAGTAGGCAATAACCCCAAAGGGGTATATTTTGTAGACAATGCGGAAAAAATAGATTCCTTACCAACGGAACACTTTCATCAACAAAAAGAGGGGAGACGAAAATCGGACAGTAGATATATATCACAGGAAATTCAACTATTATAAATCCCAATTAAATTATGGAAAATATAAATTATATCTGAATTTTTTAATAATTAAAACTCAAGTCAGGATTAAACTTTATTGCGAATTTATATCTCATATTATCGAGTATTCACGAAAATTGTCGATGCAAACCACCAAATTGTCTCCCCAATTAGAAAAAAAAATTGAGAGAGAATTGACCTTATTGGTAATTTCTCGGAGATACACGAAAAACAATCACTTTTTTTTCTTGCAATAAACATTCACTCCTGCTTCACCATTTTCGATATATAGATTACAAACCATAGTGATAGTATATCTCATATCAGAGTCAGCATCCGGTAAGGGCTACAAAACATACAATCAGTACCGCCCGGTACGCAACGAAATCCCCGCTAATTCAATACTAGCGGGGATTTTCATTTTCACTACCCCCCGCTTCGAAACGCTTTTCGTCACTTTTTAGTTCACTATTTATTCACCAAAATGTGGTTCTTCACCAAATGACCCTTTTTGGCATTTTTAAATCTTCACCAAAATTGAATGACATGAAAGCATCGATTGTTTTTTTTCCGAATGAGTCCAAAAAGAACCAAAAAACTGGCAAGATTCCCTTGTACATGAGAATTGGTTTTAAGAATGCAAAAGCTGAGAGCAGACTTAACGCTGAGATAAGTCAAACTGAACTTTCTAAATGGGATCCAATGACTATGCGTATGGCCGAAAGAAATTCTGCTGTCAATCACCAACTCAACCGGTTGGATCAAAAATTCAGTGAATTTCTAATTCTAAACACTAATAGTCTTTCAGCTTTTACCGCATCTTGTATGAAAGATTATGTATTAGGAACCCGTAAATCACAAGTAGTAACTATAGTAAAGTTTGTGGATGATTATTTCGAAAATGCTGTAGCTAATAATGTCAGCCGAACTCCGGGAACAGTAAAAAATTACAGACGTGCCATCAATCATCTCAATGCCTTCCTGGCTTTTAGAAATCAAAAGACTCTGCTGGTGGAACAACTCAATTTTGAAATCGCCAGCGACTTTAAGAACTACCTCGTCAATTCAAATTCTCAATTAAAGCGAATTGGAATGACAGAGGTTTCTGCTGCAGGAGTGATCAAGAAATTCAGAACAATATTCACTCAGGCCGTTGACCAAGACCTTTTAAAAAGAAATCCATTTAAGATGGTTAAAATAAAGGCCAAGTCACCACGCAGGGAAAGACTTACAATAGAACAAGTAAAAAAAATCTACCAGCTTGATTTGAAATTATTCCCATACCAGGAATTATATAGAGATATATTTTTATTTTCAGTGTTCACAGGTCTTGCTTACCATGATGCGATGTCGTTGAAGTGGGCAAGTTTGGAATTAAGAAAGGATGATAATTATAAGCTGACTATTAATCGGCAGAAGACAGATGTTACAACTGAGTGCTTTTTACCCGAAGAGGCAATACAAATTGGAAAGAAATATAAAACCTTAGTTGAAGGCAACATTTCAAATAGTGTTTTGCCACATCGATCAAATAAGGAAATGAATCTCCAGTTAAAGTTAATTGCCAAGATGGCCGGGATTTCGATACGATTATCAACACATATTGCCCGCCACACTTTCCGTCAACTTTTAGCTGAAGCCGGAATCACAGATTATGGTGTTATTAAGAGAATGATGGGGCAAAGTAGAAATGGAGATGTAGATGAAGTCTACTATTCCGTAACTGAAAAAGGGCTAATGGATGCAAAAAACAAGTTTGATAACCTTTTAAAAATATATTTATATGAAAAACAATAAAGCAAATGAAATGAGCGACGAAGAATTATATGAGGAGTTGTCCAGATTGCGCAGTCAAGATGAAAGGGACTTTGAAATAAATATGTCCGTTTTAAAGGAAAAGGCGACGCAAACAAAAAAGAAATTTTTGTCGCTTGAACCTTTCGAAATAAAGAACCAGCCTAATTTTCGAAATGCTAATGATTTACTCGAAATCTATTGTGATCTGATGTTTTTTCCGAATGAAGATGTCTATAAAAAGTTTGAAGAATTTGGGTATAGAAAGAATCAACTTACCTGGTTCTTACACATTAATCAGATATTGGAAGAGATTGTTAGAATTGAGACCAATGGGGATATCTTCGTTTGGCGAAATAAACTTATTGAGGCTATTAGGTTTTATTATATATGCCAGGCAAACATAGATGTACACATCTGGGCAGGCCAATACAAAGAAAAAAAGTACCAAGAAAAGAAAGGTAAAAATCTCAAACAGGAAAGCAAAAGCGAACTAAAAAAAATTAGCCTTGTTCATGACATGGAAAAAATAACCAAGAGAATGATGTATGGCGATGGAGTATTAAAAAAAATTAATGGTACGAAGGATCACTTTTTAGCACAGGTTATAACGGAATTTAGTGCACTGGAGAAAGAGCTACACTTTAAAAAAGAATCACTATTCAAATTAATAAAAGGCCAAAAACCCAAATTCTTTTTATCTGACATTATTAATAATTGTTTTCTTTCTGGTAAACGAAAATCTGAACCAGACTATTTTCTTAGTTCCCTTTACAACTTATTCAGAATGATCATAAAAACAGATTTACCTGATACAGAAGAAATTGAAGACTCAGGCAAATATGCGGGCAAATCCCGCCAAGGATGGCAAGCCCATGAAATGAGAATTCTTATTTATAAAAACAGTAAAAAAGATTTTGGATAATTTCTAGTTCATATGGTTTTGAAATAGCGTTCGATATTGCATACTAAAATCAATATCATGGAACAAACCGAATTTTTATTGTCGTTAAAACAGGATCTTTTGGATCTGAAAACACTTCTCACTTCTGGTGCTTCTAAGAATATTATAACCGATAAATGGATACCACGTCGTGCTGTTATGGATTTTTTTCATTATGGGCCCACTCAAATGGCCAATTTTGAAAAAGATGAGGACCTAATAGTTGCAAGAGTAGGAAAACGAAAATTCATTCGGAAAGATTCTTTAGAAAAAATTCTGAATAGAAATATTATAAAATAAAAAAGTTGCTCCAATGTCGCATGAACTCACGTTTATACTAAACAGAAAGTGCATGAACTGTGGCAGTTTAATCGCCGATCAGGTACATGCTAATCGAAAATTTTGTCCCAAAACCATTTTACCTGATGGTAGGATTATAAATTGTAAGGACAGACTTAATTCGAAAAGAGCCAAGCCTATCAACGAGCCATTCAAGTCCATGGCAAAGTGGCAGAAATACTATTATAATCGAATTAAAATGATGGTTGAAAAAGAAGGGACGCAAGTGACACTTGAAATAATCAACCGGTATGGCATAAATCTCCACCGGCCATTTGAATTTAAAAAATCAAAAGAGTCCAGATTTACATTTCTGTATCATCGTTTTGCTATAGAAAATATTGATTCCAATATTTATAAAATTACCGAGCATGGATTATTTTGACAATGGCCCATTACTTAAGAGTTTATATGAGGTTGAATCCTATAATACGGCCAAGCCCACTAAAACAATTTCGACAGGCTGTATAGTTTTGATAGGCTTATTTATTGTAGGAGGCTATATTTATTATTGGTATAAGTACAAAAAGAAGGAGGAATAGCTGATTGCTGCTAATTATCATCATTCTTCACACCCCCTAAGATATATTCTCTTGATATTCAATCATAAATAATTGTCGGAAATTCAGTTAGTCATTGGGGAGAAATTTTTGTATAAAAAACAAAGGAAGTAATCCACTAATTGACTTTCTTTGGATGAAATAAAAAACCCTCTGCGGATACAGAGGGAAACGAAAGTAAACATTTTAGGGGCTTCAAAGATTGGGGCCTTTTATTAGCTTCATCCCATTTTACTTTTATTTTTTATTCCTGCGGACGCAATATGCGTCCGTTTGCTTTTTCTGCAATGTGCAGAAAGCTAAGTGCGAATGTAGAGTTGTGCAACCTATTAATCCTCGATTTCAAAAACTTTTTCTTTCTGCACCATTTTTTCACGCTGAAACGACGGTTATCCACAGGGCTCCAAAACGTATAAATTTGCAATCATGAAATATGATTTCAAATATGCAGCTAACCGAATTCCATTTATCGCAGGAGTAAGTCCTGCCCGTATTGACGATTGCTTTCGTGTGCTGCAGGAAGCGTTTGGAATTGATTGGCTGGAAACTATAGGAACAAACCGCATACAACAGTTATGGAAACAACCCTATCATCTCGCAACTGTAGAACTATATAGTTTAGGCCATGCAATAAAACGGATGCTAATAATAGATCCGGTGTTTACAAAAGAAAAGATTGACGAAATAAAATCGGCTGATACCAAGACCCAGAACGGTGCTTTCTTCGAGTTATTTGCATTGAATAGTTTTTCATATGGCCATCAGGTGATTCCTGCTAAAGGCAATAATCCGGGCTACGACGGGACGGTGGAAATAGCAGATGGAAATAGTTTCAGGCTATCGGTAAAAAATTACAGCATATCAGTGCATCATGATAATTTCTTAAAATCAGCAGACGAAATAAGAACCAAAGTTGAGGAGGCATTACTGAAATACGGATGCCCGCCACTCGAAATAATTATTACACATAAGACTGGTTACCCTGCTACGGAAAATTGGAAAAAATTAGCAGCGGAAATCGGGCATGTGTTAGCAACCGCCCGAACACTGCAGGAAGGAAAACTGGGAACATTGGCCGTTGAAGATTGGGGAATTATACTTAAAAGAATAAATGGAGATGGAAAAACGTTCAGTAACAATCCAAAATCCTACACACTGATCATTAACTCTCCGTTTCATAAAAATGAAGAGAAAAATTTACATGATAAATTAGAAGAAGCATGTGCCAATCTGGTGAAGCATTCCCGCGAAGAAACGGCTACCTTGAAAAATTTTGTAATTGTACACCTTCCCAAAATTGCCAGCCGGGAAAAATGTGAGCAGTGGGCCAAAGATTATTTCAACATGTATCCTGGCAAACCAATTTCTGGAATTATATTATACCAACCGCTGGTAACAAAAGATAAAAAAGGAAATGGCACTTATATTTCTAATGGTATGTCTGTTATCATACGGCCGGGAATTGCGAAGGAATTTTTACCCCCTGCATTCCGGATGGGATTTCCTGTTGGTATGCTTGAGCGTCCTTTTGGCGAACATGCAATTTTTATACAAACTTCAAAGGATGCCATCAAAATTGAGTTAAAGGATTTTTACATTTATCAGCATGGTGATCATTATTATGATGCAACGAATACTCCTGCAGGTCTGAGAGGGGAAATGAACAAAGTCGCCTCTGGCGTTTTTCAGCACGCTGTCATGAACTTCGGGAAAGGATCCATTGTTTTATCAGGTCAGTATGAACCGGTTGATACGCTCGAAATTTTATAGCTTTTAAATCAGGTCATTCTCCAGTACATATTTCAGAAACCTAGCGCTCGTCCAAGCTGCTTTATTCTATAACTCAGCGCCAATTTCTGCTAATTGCAATAAATTTTCTTTTGAAATACCGTCCAGCACACTAACAAATTTAACTTCTGTTTCTGTGCCGTTGATACCTCTTTCTATTACTTTATTCAGCCGCAATAAATTTCCCATGTAATTTTTTTAATATCTTCGATTATTGCATATTATTATTTAATCAGCTTCTTGTATCATTTGTTCAATCATACCAAATGATACTTACAACATACCCAAAGGCATCTGAGTAAAAGCATTGCTCATGCCACTGCCTATTAATAGTCCATTTTGAATAAAACCAACTATCCTGGTCAATGTTTTCAACAGTAGTGTATTTTGCATCAGTCTTAGTGTAAAATTCTCCCGCTACAGTAAAGGGAGGCAAGGGTTTATTGACTTTACATTTAAAAGCCCAATCAGGGAAATCCTTACTTTTGGCAAACCATTTCATTGAATTTTCTGATGACATTACAATACAGATAGAATGAGTTCCTACTTCAGTAAAGCGGATCGCCGTTGAAAGCATGCTGGTTTTAAATACATCAGCTAATTTCAGTATTGTAATCAAAGAGAATGTTCTTCCCGTTGGAACAGATCGAAAAGATATTGTGGGCATCAAAAGACAACCTGCAAAAAAATCTGCTTCTTCCTCTACTTGATCATTGTGATTAAAATCATGCAAAGACCCATGCGGCGCAATATCACCATGGCGCAATGGCTCGCGGTGTTCTTCAATATAATAATGTGCCAGTTCGTGGGAAAAAGTGAAGCGACCTCTTTTGGAGGATATGGTATTTCCACGGTCAATGTTCAGGTGCAAATGAAAAGAACCCTCTTCATCACAAACCAACATACCATCAAATTCATCACCATAATTATCATAATAAACACTTATTGACTCTGATGCAGCAATCTGCTCTAACTGAGTTATATGATTCAGTGAGAATTCTGAAGCAACAAATGCAGCTAACTCACTCAGGTATTTCTTTCGCAGATCTGGAATCATCCTTTTTATTATTTTCCTGGTTCTTTTTGATCTTGTCTAAAACACTTTTTGATATTGAACCTCCACCTTTTCTGGCCGCCATACGGAATACCGGCTCTTGCTTCGGTTGAGCTATTGCTATCACTGAGGGCAATACCTCTCTTTTTTTATACCCCAAAATAATTTCCGGATCTATTTCGCAATGAGCAGGAATACTTTGAACATCGCTATATAGTTTCCGAAACCTTGCTAATTCTGCTACAGTGCGGGGAAATATAAAACCCGTGGAACCCATCCATTCCGCAATGTTTTCAGTTGATATTCTCGATTTATTTTTTGCCATATATTTTTAAATATTCGTCGATTTTATCTAATGCTTCTTTTTTATACACTCTGATCGAAGCCTGGCTTAAACCAAGATGATCTTGTAGCTTCTTTAAAAAAGATCTTGGAAAACTAAACCCCATTTTTAATTCAGCGTCATACTCTTTATAGGTTAAATAGATAATTTTATGTTTTGGGGTCAGCCGATCCAATGCTTTTTTAATAATTTCAAATTCTTCCAATAATTGAGACTTTCTCTCATCTGGAATGTCCATGGCCTCAATATCTAAATAAAACTCAATAACAATTTTCTCATCACCATCAAAAGGGTTAGATCCCCGGCTACTTGCTGTTATATGATCATAAAGTAAATTCTTGGCAAACTTAAACAGGTAAAGTAAGACACACTGATCTATATCACCGCACTTACATTTAGCATGGTCGTACTTCGGGTATTTTAAAAAACGAATAAGTGCTCTTTCTGCTATCTCATCTCCCAATTCGTTATCATATCCTTTATTGCTACAAATAATCCTGCAGGTTTTCTGAAGTTCAGGCGTGAACCTAAAACAGAAAGCCCTGAAGGCATCTTCCGCCTCCTGTTTGTATTCAGGCTGATTTGCCCATCCGATTCGTTCGATGAGGTCAGTAGTTGTTTCAGTCTGTAAATCTTGCCAGGCCATAGGCTCTAATCTATATACCTGAAAGCGTTAGTCCCGCTTTTGGTATAAGGGTGGAGGAGTATATATAACTCCTGTAATCTATAAACGGTTCAATATCAATAATACAATAAAAAAATAATAATGCTTACACCAGAACAAAAAAAACAGTTTAATGAGATTTTCGAAGAATTGGGAAATTCTTTGGATATCACACGCACTCAGTATGAAGCTGCGGTAACAAGCTACCAATTTGTAGGAGAATGGCTTTCGAGGCCGGAATCTGCTCTTGCTCAATATAATCCTGAAATACTCCCACAAGGCTCGTTTCTTTTAGGAACAATAATTAGGCCTATATATGAAGATGATGATCTGGATGTTGACCTTGTTTGTCGTCTGGAGGGTAAAAAGGCTGACTGGACACAATCCGATCTTAAAAAAATAGTAGGTGATCGCCTTAAAGCTCATGATACATTAAAACGAATGCTGGATGTGGAAGGAAGAAGATGCTGGACACTGTTGCATCGCGAATCAGCCCGCTTTCACTTAGATGTGTTACCAGCAATTGTTGCCAGTAATTTTAAAACCTTACTTGAAAAAACATTTTCGGCAACAGACCTGAGCAATGTGGGTGAACTAGCAATAAGAATTACAGATAAATTAATGCAAAACTATCGGTTAGCAACCGACCCATCGTTTTGGTTAAAAAGCAATCCTTTTGGTTATGCAGCATGGTTTAAGATGCGTAGCTTAATAGACCAGTATAAAATCTTCTCTCTTAATGAGGCGATACAGCCAGTTCCGGATTTTGAAACAGAAAAATTGCCGTTACTAAGAATTGTACAAATTTTAAAAAGACATCGTGATCTTCTATTTAATGGTGACTGCGATAAACCCATTTCCATTATAATTACAACTTTAGCAGCTAAGGCATATACAGGACAAGTGAATATTATCGATGGGTTAATAAGTGTTGTAAACTCTATGGAAGATTACATTGAGGAACGTTTTGATTCAACAAGAAACCGCATCATAAAATGGGTACCTAACCCGGTAAATCCAGAAGAGAATTTTGCCGATAAATGGGTTGCTGAGAAAAACAAACAAGATAATTTTTATAAATGGCTACTTCAAATCAAATCAGACTTAAACAATATTACACAACAAAGAGGTCTGCATACCATACAGGACCTGGTAGCGAAGTCTTTTGGTAAAGAGGCAACTACTAAAGCATTTTCTGTGATTGGAGAAAAAGCACTTTCGCAACGACAGAGTGGGGCTATGAAAATGGCAGCGGGAACAGGAATACTTAGTAATAACGGAAGAACAATAGTTCCTTACCATAACAACTTTGGAATAGATGAATAGAATTTCGCTTGCATGCCAGGCTGGTGCGTTGCGGTCTTATTTTCCTGATTCATCTATTAAAGTGAAAAAGGAAAATGAATTGATATGGATTGGAGGGATAACACCAACCCCATTAAGCGAAACTTATAAAATTAAACTCCATTATAAACGAGGTGAGTTTATAAAAATCTTAGTGATAGGCAAAAAGTTGAAACTGGCCACAGGAACATTTAAACTTCCCCATGTCTACTCAACGGCCAGACAAGAGTTATGTCTCTATTATCCCAAAGATAATGAGTGGCATCCGGGTATGTATTATGTGCATTCCCTGATACCCTGGTCAAGTGAATGGCTATACCATTATGAAATATGGGTAGGAATCGGCAAGTGGCATGGAGGAGGAATTGAACATAATAATTAAAGTGTATAAATAGAATAAAAAATAAAACAACAGAATATGACTCAAATTATAATTGCCCATTACGGTCTTGACAAAAAAATTAGTCGTGATGAATGCATTGCTGCGATGAGTGTTACATCTGACAAAGTTATTTTTATAGACTTTGAAGCCGGAAATGCAAAGCTCGGTGAGCTCTATGACCTGCCATTTGAAAACCTAGCATTATCACAGCAAAGAAAATTTATTGAAATTCTTAAACCTGTTCTTGAAGAAAATCCGGCTGCGCATATATCATACTTTGGTTTAATACCAATACCTGTTGGATTTCACCTTGGTTATTTAGTAGGCAATACCCATAGCTATACTATATATCAATGGCATCATGCCAATCAAAAATGGTTCAGTGAAATCGAGCCGCCGTCCAAACAATACATTTTTAATATTAAACCAATAAACCTTCCTAAAGAACAGCAAAAAGGAAAAGGTAATGTTATAGTCAGAATAGGAACTTCATTTAGTATTGATCAGCAATCAACTTACGAGGTGATTCCAAATCCAGAAAATGAATTTGATATCGAACTGCAATATCCGAACATTGATTCTTTACATAGTCAAAACAATATTCAGGCTATTGTCAATTCTTTTCAAGACGTGCTTAATGCCTATTCCAGTCAGTTGACTGACCGTGAACAATTGCATTTATTTATGTCTTGTTCTTCTGGTTTACCCTTCGCATTGGGTACGAGGATCAATACCAACCTTTATCCATATATACAAACATATCAGTATGACAGAAAACAATCCCCTAAGCATAAGGAGGCAATTTTGATCACAAAAGAAGTAAATGATCGTGTTGCACTTACTGAGTCAGATAAAACCACTGCTGATACCATCCGAAGACAATGGGAAGATCAGTTACAAAATAAACTGAAGCCATTTATTGAGACTGTCACTGGAGATAATAGCAGTAATTGGATCAAAACAATTTGTAAAAACAAAGCTGAATATGCCACTATCGAAAAATATCATCATTCGTCTTGGAATTCTATTATTACAATTGCTGATACAACACTAAAAGATGATAAAATTGACACAGCTATAAAAAATATTGATGATGGTTTTGAATATATAGAAAAAACCAATTCCTGGTTGTTAGATGATGGGTTTCTTTCTGGTCTTAAAAAAAGATTGGATAAATGTCCCACAACTGATTTGAATCAGGCAGGAAGGCTTTTTTTCTTTCACGAAGCACTTCATTATAGTGGAAAGGGGCACAGATTAACCCGCGAAGTAGCTAATGGCATAGGTCAATTTCCCAAAGTAATTGAAGAGGCAGATTATCAGGCTGACGTATGGGGTTTACTAACTGAATATAGGTATTGTTGTATGTACGAACCCACAAAACTCAAAAACGGATTAAAGGAGTTTTTCTGTAATGCTATTGATACCGCAGTAGAAACAATGTGGAGTTTTGTTGATACAGGTGTAGAACTACCTTCTATTCAAATACGCTCTATGAACCGCTTTTTGAATTGGTATTGGCAATGGACACTTGTAGAATCATTGGCAGGCCCTGGCACTCTTGAAGAAGTCATTTCTATTTTATTTCATAAACCAGTAATTGAATTCGCTGGTGCACAAATGGAACTAAGAGCCCATAGAACATTTTTAAAACTGAACGGACGCTACTCTAATAATCTACAACTAGCTGCTTTCTCAGATAATAGAGTACATAGGTTTGTCCCGAATTCAATCGAAGAGATAATCAGTGGCTTTAAAGAACTGAAAGGTGATAAAGTTAAAACTGCATTGAAAAGTTTTCAAGTTAGCATAACCTAGGGAACTCGAATGTTGTTAATTTTTCTAAAGTTAAATCAGACAGTATCCTTGAAATGTCCGGCGGGATTATAAAATTGGAGTGAACCAGCGTTAAGCGTTAAGGTATTCATTCAAATTAATGCGGATGAAATGTATTCGAATAACAGAGAGATAAGCATAAGCAGCACTGTTACAATGGTTGCTATGGATGACAATAAAGAATCAGAGGTGATTGATTAATCAAAGTTTTAAAGTAAACATTCAAATCGACCCAAAACAATATTTAGAAATCAATCTAACAAAATAAATAATCGAGAATTCTCGAAAAGCATCGATCAGGGGTCGTAGAATTATCGAAACGTTTAAAATATTAATTTGAGAGACTTCTGTTTTATTCGTAATTTCTCGAAATTTCTCGAAAAACATAGTACAGTTTATATCATTTACATTAACTATTCACTACTGCGTCACCATTTCTCATATCAAGATTATAAACTGTTATGAAACAGTATATCGTAGAGTCAAGTCAGCATCCCGGTAAAAAGATTATTGAGTGACTTATTATAAACCGCAGCAAGATTTTCCTTGAGTTTCATTTAATTTGTCAACAAGCAAACTTAATGATTTTATAAAGCAGCTAAAAACGATTGAATATGTACTAAGAGGCCGTTTGCAATATCTTTCCCTCCAATTTTTCAAACATTCTTTCCGTTTCCTGGTCCTGGTATGTTTGCGCCCAGAATGCATAGCGGTAAAACTCTTTACTGTTAGGTGCATGACCGCTAATTTTACGGACAACCTGTTCAGGGACACCAAGGCTCAACATAGTAGTAATGGCTGTACGCCGCATGGTATGGGTTGAAGCTACATCACAAAAGCGATAAGATCTCTTTGTAACATCTTGCCTTTTTAATTCAATCGTTTCCCCTCTCCTGCTGCGGGTAATATGAACGGTCTGGGTAAAATTTGCTTGCTCCAGTAAAAGCTTGATATACTTGTTCATATTCGTTTTATTAAAAGGAGGAAGTAATCGTTTTTTTAGCTTCTTATATTTTTGAATTATTTCAACCGCGAAGAGGGGCAGTTTGATTAACGTATCCACAGATGTTTTTACAGATCGTACTGCCAGGTAAAACTGCCCGTTTATATGCCGGACATTTGTTTTTTGCAAGGCCGATAAGTCAGAAAATCGCAGAGCCACTGTACAACCAAAAACAAAAAAATCTTTTACCTCTTTCATTCTCGGAGTTAAGGATTCCTCGAAAGCTTGATTATAGGTCAGGAAATTAAGTTCTTCTGGCATTAATGGAAAGATGGTAATTTCTTCTTTTTGTATATAAAATTGCTTATGAAAATCTCCTGCCCCTACAGCCCTGTCCTTATTCATATAATTGAAAAAAGTTTTGATATTCTTAATGGTCTGCCCTGCATAATTATCAAAATACCCGCACTCATCGTAGAGATAACAAGTGAATTTCCGATAAAACTTCTTCCAGTAATTTTTCTCTGCTTCGATCTCACGGCTACTCAACCAACGTGTTGGTTTTATCCGCAGTATAATTCCTTTCTCGTCGCAGAACTTTTGTATTAACCGCAACGTAAAATGATAATTTTCAATAGTACCCGCAGAAATTCTCTTACCATTAGGTTGCAATCTTTTACCACTTCTGCTCTCTTTAATAAACCGTTCAAACTCGGTGACCAATAATAATTCCTTCTTTAAAATGCGAGTAGCCATAACAGGTATTTTTTAATTTAAAAATGATATAGAAATACACCAAAAATTAACCCTTTTGGTGTATTTTGAAGCATCTTAGTTCTTTGAGAATATAGCTCCAGTGGGACTTTCATCAAATTTGATTACTATCCTTTCGGGATGGACATGCCGGAACGGAAATTTGGTGCGGGCCGGTATGGGTTTAATGGGAAGGAACGAGATGCTGATCTGCACAGTCTGACCGCTTATGATTATGGATTCAGGATCTATAATCCTGCAATCGGGAAGTTTTTGAGTGTGGATCCGTTGATGCAGTCTTATCCATGGAATAGCCCATATTCATATGCAGAAGGTGACCCTATTAACTTTATAGATTTAGACGGTTTAGAAAAATGGGTTCCTAAGGATAAAATATTTAGTGGAAACTTATATGAAATTTTTAATAGCCCTGTCTCTGAAAGCACCCAAGATATAAGTGTAGGTAAATCACTTAGAAAAATTGAACTCGGTAAAGCATCAGCTGCAATGGTGGCAAAGAAAAGTCAGCAATTAGTTAATATTCTTTCTCTGAGAAAAGTAAGTTCAATAAATATCAATACAAAACCTCAGGCAACATTAAATGCAACAAATACGGCTCCTTGGGCAGAAGCAGAAAGGAAAAAATATTCAGAACAGGCTCAGCGGAATGCGAATATAAAGAATGCTGTAATGGATCCTTGGGCTGCTTCGGTAGCAGCAGGAACGTATGTTGCAGCGCAAGAATTTGTTGGGGGAATTATTGATCATGGAGTAGGAATTTACGAAGGTATACAAGAGGGCGATGGCTGGAAAATTGCAAAGAACACCGTACTGTTAGGCTTAGATGTGATGGCGTTCTCACCGTTGCGTATTCCCATGGCCACTAGACAAGTTGAAGGTTTGTGGCTAGGAGGAGGGAAAAGCATAGGGCTCGGAACGGATCTAGCCACAATTAAGAGTCTAAATAACTTAACTACAAAACAAGGTTGGTTTGATGTTGTAGTACATGGAGATGATTTTTATGTAGGTAGTGCATTTAATATTGATGGAATAACAACGAGTGTTTCTGATTTATATAAAATCATGCTACAAAACGGATATAAACAAGGAACTAATATTCGTTTAATTTCCTGTAACGGCGGAAAAGGCGCTGCCCAGGAGCTAGCTAATTTAGCGAACGCACAAGTAATTGCTCCTAATGCCTTGACAAAAGTTGGTGAAGCTGGAAAATTAATTACAAATGATGCAAGTAAATATCAAGTATTTAATCCTAAAACTCAATAGGATATGAAATTAAAATTTGTAGGGTTTGACAAATCTATTGATATGGGGATTAGGTCGGCAAAACACTTTATTGACCTGTTGACTCCAATCCCAAATGATAAAATTGAAAGAGAAAGATTAATTAATTATCTGAGACAAGGAATTTTTTTAACTGGGGCTATGACGTTTATTTACGATGACGAAAAAAAACCAATTGGAAACTTGGATTATTTTACAGATGGTGAATTTGTTTGGCCGAGATACTATTTATATTATTTAGAAAAATACAATAACTTTTATCTAGATCAAACTCTTTACAACTACGCTAGTAACAATGGATTTGCAATTGCCAAAATATCAAATGAGCAAATGCAACTATTAGAAAGAGAATTTGATTTTGAATGGGGCATGGGCTATAAAAAATGATTCTCGGCCCGTCCAACTGCTATGGGGAAGATTGAAGGCAAAAAGTACTATGGTAGATCAAGTAGTAACTATAAGGTAAAGGGAGGTGTTCTATAACTGATGATTATAAGTTTCACAATAGGCTTTTAAGAAGTTCAATATACACGGAATCATTAGTTCTTTGATAAGTTTATTTTTTCTATCCTTTCGGGATGGACATGCCGGAACGAAAATACGGTGCCGGCAGGTATGGATTTAACGGGAAGGAAAGGGATTCTGATCTCCACAGCCTGACGGCTTATGATTATGGGTTCCGGATCTATAATCCTGCTATCGGGAAGTTTTTAAGTGTGGATCCGTTGACAAAAGAATATCCTTGGAATAGTTCCTATGCCTTTGCCGAGGGCGATCCAATTAATTGTATTGATTTGGATGGACTAGAAAGGGTTTATCACTATCAAGCATTTGAAAGGAAAGGAAAAATTCAAGTTGTTCTCATGAATTCAGAAGGAGATGACCTACTAAATGTCAGCTCGTACACACTAACTTATAAAGGGAAAACATTATCATCAAAACAATATGACAATTTTTCTCTAGAAGGCCAGTTCCAAATAAGCGCAGCATTATCAAATCTAAAAACTGATTGGATGGGGAAGTTTTGCTTTAGAAATTCAAGCACTCTAGAGCAATTTAACTTGAATATTTATAAAGAAAACGAAGACTTTAAAGCCACTGCTTCAGCCATTTTAGAAAATGGTAGGGATAGAACAATGGAAAATTTTCAGAATTTTTCTCTTGCCGCCTGGGGTGCTTATGGAGCATTGTATAGTTCGGTTAATACCTATTCAAATGGAAAAGTTAGTACAACAAGTTCAATGAATAAGCAGTCAATAACTGCCAATAATGCTAATCCAAAGGCTTCTCAAGCTAATACTGCTTCTAAAAGGCCGACTCCTATTGAATCCGAAAAACAGTTGACTCCAACGGGTGCAGGAATTATTAACCAACCTAAATTCAAAAGTGGACAAATGATAAAGAGCAATATAAGAGGGCATGTAAAACCAGAATCTTATAATTTTTCAACTTTAACTGCTACTGAAGTGAAAAATTTTACATTTACTCCAACTGGTGTAAATCAAAGCTCCATAAATACTTTAGTAAAACAAATAACGCAAAGACAAACGCACTTACCAGCTGGTAGTATACAGAGTATTATTGTTGATATTAGAGGCCAGAATGTGCCATTAATCCAACAAATGTATTTCAGAAGCAAAGTTTTGGAGCAGACAAGAACTCCTAATGTCACAATCACCTTTCAAAGCAATTAATTAAATGAATAAAAACGAAAAAAATGTTTACTCTTTAGATTGGGGAGGTGTTTTTGTTGATTCTTATAATACAAAAACTAAGGAGGCATTTACAGTATTAAATTTTAATTTCGAAGCAAAAGATATAACCGACAGTATTACTAGCTACCTCATTGGGTATTTATTTTATCTCGAAATGAATATTGAAAAAAAGTCAATATTTACAATAATTTTTGATTTAAGAGGCCAAAAGATAGATGAGAGTGAACTATTAAAAGTAGAAAAGGAAGTTACCAGCAAACTTAAACTTAAACTTAAAATTATTTTTAATTTTTGATAATGGCACTATTTAATCTTATAGCAAAACGACAAGGAAAAGTTGATTGGGTAAATGTGCATAGTCAAATTTTCGAAAAAAAAGGAAATTTTATTTGCCTATTTCCAATTCCCTCTAATATTGATGAACGCTTTAATAGTATTGGAATAACAGCAAGTGGAGAATTTAAAAACATGCTTTTTGAAGTTAAACGAGAACTTCTAATTATACTTGAAATATTATGGGAAAATGGATTTTTGATAATTGATCTCTATAAGGGAGAAGTAATGGAATTTAAATCATATTCTAAGGTTTTAAATTACTTGTAAGACTTCCTACTAATACTTGATTTATCTGAGTGTCATTATTAGAAATAACAGTTGATTAAAAATTAAATGATTAAATAATTCTGTTGGACGAAGCAGGAGATAATAAAGTTAAAGTCTTAGCAATCAGTTATGACTATATTAAATAGAGGATACAAAGTTCTTTGATAAGTTTATTTTTTCTATCCTTTCGGGATGGACATGCCGGAACGGAAATACGGCGCCGGCCGGTATGGATTTAACGGGAAGGAACGGGATAAAGATATAAGTAGTGATGCATATGATTACGGAATGCGAATCAGCGACCAGAGGTTAGGAAGGTTTTTGAGTGTTGATCCATTACAAGAGGATTATCCCGAGTTAACTCCTTATCAATTTGCAAGTAATAGCCCAATCGTCAACATCGATTTAGATGGGTTAGAACGGTATTGGTACGTATTAGAAAATAATTCAAAAAACGGAACTACTCAGCTGAAGCATCATGCAACGGAAGAGCGGGCCCCTACAATGGGAGATGCATTTGCTTCTCTCTTTGGGAGGAGTTCTGAAAATTTCAATGGTCCAAAATATGAGAAAGCAATATATGTAAGGATAGAGACAGACGGAGTAGTTACCAACAGCATTTCGTTTAAGTATTTCAAAGAATTATATGCGTGGAAGGCGGCAGGTTATCCTAATGACCAAGTTGCTTTTCAGCAAGCCTTAGCTGAAAATAATAAGACTGCTGCACAAGCAACTTTGCAGTTGCAAATGATGACCCTACAAAGTATGGTTGACAATGCTGATGGGGATATTGATGGCTATACACAGCCGGGGTCGTATGTAAAAAGCAAAAGTACTGCTACTACAACAAGTACTAATAATCAAGCTACAGCTGCTAACGGGGGAAATACTCAAGCTGCAAAGTCGAATGCTATAACAAAACCGTCAACTTTAAGGCCCGGGCCTTATGCAAAAGAATCGGTCCCAGCGAGAAGTACATCAACCGTATTTACTACACAAGAAAGGACAGCCATTAATAAAATTGGGAATACAAACGGTTGCCACACTTGTGGAATTTTACAACCTGGAACAAAAAGTGGTAATTGGATACCCGACCACCAACCTTCAAGTGCTATTAAGCCTGTAGGAAAGCCCCAGGTATTATTACCTCATTGTCTCAAATGTTCTCAATCTCAAGGGGGAACCGTAAGTGGAATTAAAAGGGCAATGAACTCTGCAGCTAGTACAGTTACCAATGCTGGCAGTATTCTCGGTGGTCTCGCAGGACAGGTTAAAGAAAAATAACTTTTATGAATAATATTGAAATAATTATTGACAAAACAAAACTTAGCACATTAGGTCTCAAGCCACAAATTGGTCATGAGATTCAGTTATTATCTTTTGGGTCTACAGAACCCGAAAAAGACCTCATATCATTTCTCATTACTTATGTTTTTCGAGAAAATGCTGTGCTTAGAGACGAAGAAACAGTTAGCTATGGACTTTGGTTGCTTAAATTAGTTTTGAAGAATGACATTCTACATCTTTATGAACTTGACCCAAGCTTTAAGGAATGGATTGAAGGAGCGGAGAATGCTGTTTATTACTATGAACAGCAAAGTCAACTATGTAAAAGCGAAAACACGGAATTAAATATCCCCCTCTTCACTCAAAATATAGCTATTAGTAAAGGAGTTTTTGACGGACTTGATGTTCAGGGAATAAGATATTTAGAACCAAGTCACATGAGTGGTTGGTATTTGACTACGAAGGAATACGATAATGATATAAAAAAAATGAGTGTTGTTTCCCTTCAAGAACTTGTTATTAATCGGAAAGATTTATTACAGTTTTTGGGATTACCTGTTGGATATGTTTTTGAGACCCTACCTGGAAACAAGTGTAACATTTGGCAACTCCCTGATATTGCACACGATATTTCTGGAAATTGAAATTCAATAAAAGCAGGTATGCTTATAATATAAAAGCTTTATCAGTTTATATTCGGAAGTTTTTTTGGATTTGGTATCTCTGTAGTTTTAAAAAATGAAACGATGAAAGTAAAGGAAAATTGAAAGGTTATGTAAAGCAATTGCTAACTACAAGTATGGAGACTATAATAACCCTATGATTTGAATTATTGCATAGAGAAAAGTGTAGAGCTAAAACAAGTTTACTTTTATAGGGCTTTAATTTATGCTCGCATTAAAAATTCACTTTAAACTTGTGCAGATTTTTCGCAAGCAATTTTTTTGGGAAATGAAAGCTTTGAAATTTTATTATTCAAATTCTCATTAGAATTCACTGAATCTTTCACAGTACCAAGGAAATTAACCAATCCAATATTTTATTTAAATTGATTACGGCTATACTCCGTACTTAAGAAGTTTTTAAATATTTTTACTCCTAATATCCATCTAACAACCTAAATTTTTAATCAATGACTCGAGTAATATTTACTTTTCTAATTATATCTATAAGTTCAATATCCTGTACTAAACATTTGCATGCCTTGAATTCAGAATTAACTAGTGCTGCAAAAAATGCAAGGGAACCAGGCCTGGAGTCCTTCGTAACCTATAGAAATAGTAAGGACACTATTAAAGGTATATCTGTAAAATGGAAGACGAACCGGCTAAATGGAAAAGTAAAATGGACAATGGACAAAAAGGAAATTCCTTCTGAAAGAATTGCTACCGTGCAAAATGAATATGCTTACCGTATGAGCGACATTATCGGTTTCTATATCCGACTCGTTAGAGGAAAATGAATATGTATGTGTGGCAGCGGGAGGAAATGAATGTGGTAAAGGCCTACGATCCCGATGCGAAAGTTTATGTAACGCATACCCTTAATGCACCAACACAATTCTATATCGGGCTTGGCTCTACCATTGAGCATGTTACCTTGAATGTATTGAAAGCAAGAATGAGTGATTGTCCGATCGCTTTACAGCGAATCGAAATGGAGTTTGCAGCCAGCCGATGGAACAAGAACCCAGATGAGAAAATATATGACTACCAAGCCCTGATCCGAGTAATAAATGTATATAATGAATGTAAATAATTGTTTCTATTTTGACATGGTTGAATAGGCTATAAGTTATTAATTGGAGGTTTTTCTTTAACAAAAAGACTCGAACTAGAACGAAATGCCAACAACAGATAAGTAAACCGGGAGATGATTGGCAAGTATGAACCGGGGCAAGTTGTATTCTCCATCAAAGTTGCAAAAAAGATTGCCGATATTTTTGGGCTTTCTCTTGATTACTTAGCTATCTAAAGGTTGAATGCACCCTTTAATAAAAAACCATGAAGGGGTTGTATTATATTTATAAATTTGACCCGAACATTCAGGAGAAATTTTCTTCTTTAATTCCACTTTCTTTGATAGGCTTAAAGTAAAAAAAGTTTACGCTTAACAATAATTCAGTTATTACAATGAGTTATTACAAAAATAAAAGTAGATGTTATTGTTCTCTCTGCTTTGGTCTTAATCATTTCAATACATTGTTCTAATGTAAAGTCATTCTTTATGATAATACTTAAATCAAATTCAACAAACACACCTACGAATAAATTTTAATTTGTTCATAGTTTGGAAGACTCCAGAGAAGGAGGAAAGTAGAGAAACTCATAAAAACAACTCTTTCCAACTTCCCTTTATACCAATGCTAAAAAAAAACAGCATTATTACTTCAAGGAATAGTATAAGAATTTTTGGCTTTTTTATTTCGCTAACATAAACCTGATTAAACCATTTTGTATAAATAATAGTAGTATTGTTTGAATCTAATTCTTCTATTTTGTTTCGATAGCTATTGGAAACTTTTTTTGCTTTTTGAACACTTTTGTTTTTATACCCATTATAATAGCTAATATTTAATTCGATCTTATTATTAGTTTCTCCTATTACCTTTAATTTTCCGTTGACAACTCTCTTATTAAGAAAAAAATCTACATCTGTTGCGAATAAATAAACTGTGCCAATAAAAAGAATAACACATCCAACAAAAACAATAATAGCAGTTGCTTTTTTTTGCTTCATTTGTCTTGCATTTTTTTTAGTTTGTTGTTTTATCTTGTAGCAGATCAACTGTTCTTTCTATACCTTGCTTGGCAGCTTGTTTTTCAACTTGAGCCTGCTTTTTGATTAACTGTTGAACTTCATAAATTCGCTTGTTTATTGCCTTCTTTAAAGATTGAGGAGTTATGCGGGGTGCTTCTTCCTTAATGGCCTTCTTTAAAGTTTCCTTGTAAGCGTTGGATTTAGTTAGCGTAATATATTCCGCAGCTTTTTTATCTATTAGACCATTCGCATAATCAATGACTTTAGATGCGATTATATTGGCAACACCTCCAATTCCTGCGCTAACTAGAATTTTCTTTAAATCAAAACTTCCATCCCCTTTGCCAAATGTATTATCGAATATTTGATTAACAAATTCACCCGTAGCTCCGGAAGAAGCTCCTCCCGCAAACAACCCACCTAGTGAAGTTACTTTGCTAAAACTTCCCAAAACAGCTCCACTAAAAAAGCCAGATAAGCCCGATTTAACTAGTTCATATCCTCTATCTCCTTCTGCATAAGAAAATGCAGTATTTACAACAGCACCGAGAGAATGCGCAACGATAACGATCTTAGTATAATTGCCCTTTCTTTTTTCTGTTGATCCGGAATTCTTGATCACATCTTTAATATCATCATGAATAGCCGTAAGAAAATCCAGGAAATAAATGGCGCTATTTGAAATTTGGCTGAACAAGCTCTGGTAGCTGAAAAAATAAACATCATAGCCTTCATACTTTGGACGGACACGAAAGTCGAGATTAAAATCTCCAAAGGTTTCCATACTCGAACCATTAAAACCGTGAATAAATACAATAGCTTTCCCATTTGGATTTAGGGACCAGTTAACATAGGTCTTCTTTCCCCATTTTGGAATCTTACGCTGGATCGAATAATTATTCATGGTTAAACGATTTCATAATCAGCTGCAACGACCTGGATATAGTTTCCTCGTAGCAGTGCTTCAGGTGTTATGGATTCAGGTCCTGTCAATGGAATTCTTTTGGAAGCAGTTTTCCAATCTGATTCAAATATCTCCGTATAATATTTTGCGAGTGCTGGATAATCAATAACTAATCCCGCTTCCCTGTTTTTGCTGACGGCCGAATTGGACCAGTTCTGGGAACTGATGACCGAAATTTTTCCATCGACAACGATCATCTTATTATGGCAATGTACAAAACGGGTCGTATCAATATAACGGATATGCTTACCCAGTAATAGATCATACTTTGCTTTGAGGTTGGCAATATTGACCTTTTCTGCAGGCACTTTATCTTTATCAAACAATTTTCCCAAAACGATCCTTACATCGAGTCCGGGATTATTGTCCTTCGCTTTTTTAATTGCTTTCAGCAGCTTGGCAATCTCAGATTGTGTGCTTTTGATATATTGGTTCTCTATATAAATAGATTCAGTGGCGGATGCCAGCAGTTCCGTGATAACTTCCATATAATTATCGGGTGAGAGGACTGGCATCACATCAATAGCCTTAGTGGGTTTAAATTGTTTACTCCGAAATAATTGGGTGGGGATCAATGGCGGAACACGTTCTACAATGTCAACACTGTCAGGCGGCGCCATCAAAGCTTCAATGCCTTCAGCGTCTAGTTCCAGTTTCATATCACTGCGGAGGACCTTTGTAAAAAAATCACAAAGACTTTTGGAACGTACTGCAACACCCATATCCCTGTTCCCTTTTACAAAGCGGTTCGGATCACCCCCATCGATCTCATTGAAAGGAATACTCGTAGTTGAATAATTTCCACTTTGCACCAGTACCCACTCATTATCTATAACAATGACTTTTTCGTGGCAGCAGGGGAAATAGGCAATATGTTGACTGGCGCAAGATGGTGCGGGTACCGTCTTACAACCATTCTTTTTTAATTCTTTTACAATACTATGTTCAGCTTTCCCATCCATATCGAGCATCAGCGAAACCTTTACACCCCGCCTTCTTGCATTGAGTAAAATTTCCTTTATATACTGAGCGCTAAAATCATAGATGCCGATCAGGATTTCTTTCTTTGCTGCATCCATAAATTTGCGGGTGACAGCGTAGGTAGAATCCGGGGATGCATAGGCAACGAAATCGCCTTTAACTTTTAACCCGGAAATATTTTTGAGCAACTTTGGTTTGGTGATCTGACAGTTACGTTTAACACCTTCAACTGTGGCAAGGGCTTCTGTACCCGCCTTGATAACTAAAGATGGCATAATGTAGGTGGTTTAAAATGGTGATGCTGGTTGACTTATTCGGCTTTGAATTTTTTGGACAACTCCTGCACAAGTGGAACAATTATTTTTTTAGTCCCGCTTTTTATGGTCAGTTCTTTGGGCAGGTCTTCGATTTTTTTTTCGGTCATGGCAATCACCCCGTAGTTCTTTGTGCCTTTTTTTATAACGCTTACCCCAATGGAGTGAACTCCTTTTGAAGCAAGCAATTTTAAATGTTTTTGCCGGGCCATGTCCGCCTGCTTTTGTGTTGCCATAAAAATTATTTATTTTTTTTCTTCTTCTTTTTAACCGGTTTGGTGGTGACCAGTTGAACATCCAATTGAGATAACACTAGGTCAATGGGATTGTGCGCACTTCCCCCATCTGCACCTGCAAAATGCAGTCCAACTGCTTTACCACTGGCCTGGTCAATGACCAGTGCACCCGAGTCACCGACCTTGGTGTATTTTTTCTCGCACCAGATCTGCTTTTGAAAGGTTATATCACCTAACCCAAAACCAGTATAATCTATAGTAGCATAAAAGTTCACATCCGTTATTTCACCAACCGTTTTTCCAGTAGTTCTTCCGATCTTAACCACCTTCATTCCTATTTTCGGTTTGATCGTTCCCTTGGGAATACCATTGCTTCTTATCTCTGCCAGCATCGCTTGCGCATGTTCTCCAGTTGGTTCTGCTATAGCACAATCTACCGTATTTAAAAATCCATTCCCTTTTTTGAATGGTATGAATTTATGCAATTTGGCTACCATATCAGCAGGTTCAACTCCACCGTCAGCAGGCCCGGGATAGAGAATCTTATCTCCTTTCTTAGCAGTGCCTGACTGCGCCAGTACATGAGAGTTGCTAAGAATAAGCTGCTTATTATTTTTATCTTTTACGACTGCACCGAAAGTACCAGCCCCCGTATTCACATGTCCGATACTATTGCCCGGCTGAAATTTGGTTCGGGAGAAAAAAACTTCTGGTATCAGTTTACCGATCACTTTCACGTCGGTATTGACGGCCACTCCACCTGTCATGGATTCCGGCACAGTTGGAGGGATCACTTCACTGCCTCTTAATTCAGTAAGCGGTATCTTCTTTTCGACATAAAAGGTCAGGGCAAGTTTACCGGTTTTCTTTTTCTTCGAGATCTTTTCGCTGATCCCGATTGCCAGTACATTGTCTGATGCCATGATCTTTTTCAGGTTATCCCGGTGTGCGGTGGAACCGGGCATAAGTGCTTCTGTGGAACCCTGCGATTTTTTGGTGAGTGCATTCAGCACTTCGAGGATCTTTTTTTCGGTGGCCATAAATAGGTGGTTTATTGATTATGGTAGTATCATGTTCAGCTTGTATTTATTATGCTTGATTTCTTTCGGGGTTAGGTCAGCATTGGTCAGGAGGGCTTCCGGTACCAGGCCTTTTCGGAGAGCTGCCCTTGCTGCTGTTTTTTTTCGCGGTTCGATCTTTCTTAGCAAGGCTTCCGGTTCATTTTCTTTGATCGCTTTTTTTGCATCAGCGGCATCGCGGATATTTTTAATTTTCTTTATCTGGTTCTTTACATTGGGAACTACAAGCTTCTTCACACCTGGCCAGGAAAACTTTAGGCCGGTTTCTTTTTCCAAAAAAGGAATATTTACCTGGAATACTTTTTTATACGGGAAATCAGTGAACGCACCGGCGCCGAGTGCCTGCGGACCTGAGGCGAACATTTCATCTTCGATCATTTTTTGTTCATGGCTCATCATAAAAGCGGTCGAATAAATTCCTTTAGTGGTGGGAAATACGATCACTTTGAAAAACAATAAAGGGATACGGAATTTTTCATCCAGCACATATTTCGGGTCGTTGGGTTTTAATAAAGGACCCGTAAATACACAAATGCGTTTGTTATTACCCAGTGTCTCGATTTCTTTGGTTACATAACCTTCCAAGCCTTGCCATATTCCTGAATTAAGTTTTTCTGCTTGCGGAACACTATTGGTAAAGTGAAAGGTTTGGTATGCTTTCAGTTGCCCGTCTTTTCCTCTTCCCATTTCATTGTTGGACGCCATATGGCCAATTTCAAATTCAGTTCTTTCTTTATCCAGATCATAAAAATCAAAACCCAATTGAAATTTTTTATCCATACGGGGATCAGGGCGGAATGCGGGTCTTGTAGTTTTATTTTTCTTTAGCCCTCCATCGATATTATAAGCTGCATAAAAAGGAACCCTACGTTTGTAATTGTACAGCACACTTAGTCCCGTATAATTCAAAACACCCTCTTCATTGCCCTCTACATCCGGCAACTGATCTTTTAATTTTTTTGACAAAGGTTTGGTAGCACTGATATTTTTTTGTTTGCTGATGAATTTAGGATCATATCCTTTGCATTTTAACAGGTTCTCTTTCTCAAAGGCGAGTTGGGAGAGGGTGGGCATGTCTGGTTGGTTTAGGTGGTTATAATAAAGCAGTGTCTAAGATAACTATAGTAGGAATAATGGGCAATACCACTTAAGTGGTATATTTAAAACCGACCTTTGGCCGAATGGTCGATGAATATATTGATCGAGTTGAAGTTCGGGGTGGTATTATAACTAAGTGGTTTAATTGGCTTAGTAAAAAGCGGCCTGCTACGATCTGTTTGTATATGAAGAGGATAAGGCGTTAAGCTCGAATATTTCACAACAGAAATTATAAATGAATTCGTTTCTATAAAAAAGTTAGTCTGCCATTTGTTGATAACCCGAAAGAAATTTTCCAAAAGCCCAGAGTGCATTATCTGTTTGCTTGGATGTAAACTTTGTTACCTCAGCATACAAAAGGTCGAAGAAAGGAGCATAGGTCTTAAAATAAAAATCATAGATCTTCACCCCTTTTGCCATCTTCCTATTTGTTCCGTTAATAAAGTTATAGGCCCGGTGAACATGCTGATCATATACCGGATATTTTTCGGAACGGATGACATGCAGCAGGGTGATCCCAAAACTGGGCCTAATTTTCCAAATTGCTTCATGAATTTATTTTCGTCGAAATTTAATTTTAATTCATTGACAGCATCTAAGTGCTGAACAATTTTTTCGACAAAGACCAGTTTAGATTTGCTTAAACCTTCCTTCATATTATTTTTCCATTCGAACAATGCACGGATATCCGATGACTACCAAATTTTTTTCTCTATAACACTCGTATATTTCTCCGTATTGAAGTCATTATAAAATCGTTCCCAATAACTAACGAACGAATTTTTGTCGATACTCAATGGTGCTCCGAAAATGATGGTATACATGACAACAATTTTTCAATATTAAAGGAACAAGGTCTTACAAAAAAAAAATTATAAAATAATTTTATAAAATTCGAAACTAAAATATACCCCCAAAGGGTTATTTTTTTGATTTCTCTTGGGATTATATTTGTAATAACCACCAAAATTAATTGCATGAAAAAAATATTTCTGCTTGCCCTGCTACAATCACTATTATTAGCGGCCTCCGCACAACCACCTTTAACTGGGCCAGCCTTTAGACAAATGATGACAGACCTCTTCAACTTTACGTTGACAGGTAATCAAACACCCACAACGGGTTTTAAAGTAGAAACAGAAAAACCAACCATTGGAATTAAGGGGAATATCTATAATAATTCCAGCCGGGATTTTATAATGAACCTTGAATTGCAGGGTGGCTTGGATAACAATATAATGCAACTGGTTTCCGGCAAGCAGGTAAACACCAGTTTTAAAGCGATACTCGGTTTTAATTTTCTCTTGCCTTATAATTCAGCATGGTTCCCTACACGTACCACAGCAAGTGTTGAGATTACAGATTTTGCCCTCCGTCGTAACCGGGAGAAGTTGGCGGTGCAGTTAGACAGCTTTTGTGTATTGCATACTATTTTGAAAGACGTAAATTATCATACGTATTCTGCGACCCAGTTCAGGGATGCGGTGATTACACTTTTTAAAAGCCATACCATACCTGGCTATATCAGGACATATACGGCCCCTATTACTGAAGCCACCCATTTTGAAACTTTTATCAAAGCATTACTGGAAGGGTACAAAACTTCAGCCGGTGGCAACTTTGCAACCACAGTTACAAATTTTAATACCGAAAAAAAAGACGTAAAAAACACTACGCTAGAAACAGGCAAATTGCTGGCTGATTATGAACGTTTAAAAGAATTCGATTTAAAAGATGATGAAAATTTTGTGGAACATAAAGTATATGATGCGGATATTGAAGTGACAAAGAAAATATACAATTGGAAAAATATCAGCTGGATTAATGTCACATTGACAAGTACAAACAGTAATTTCAAACTCTATAATTCTTCGCTTAATACACTGATTGACTCAAGTAGTTTTCTGCCAGCTATTACCCTTTCTCATAACAGGTTTAGGAAAGGAAGGCTGCCTCATCAATTTCAATTGTTTCGTACCGGCATAACTTTGCAGCGAACAAACAGCCTGGTAGATTTACCGGATTTCGCTTATAATAAAGAAACAGTATTGACAGTAAGCCCCGGAGAGACATTAAAATCAACAAAGTCTGGGACTGCTTATCAAGGAGAATTATTACAAGGATTAGGCATCGACTTATTTTTTGAATCCTATGCTATTCCCTGGAAAAAAGGGTTTATTCCCGGTTTCTATTTGAAATCCATGTACCAGTATGGGAGCAAATGGATCAATAAAAATAAATTATCATTGGATCTGGGATTTGTGTGGAATGTCAACAACAATGATAAGGATGCTAAAAACATACTGACAATTGTTCCCTATATAGGATGGTCAAACTTTCTAAAAGAATATAAAGATGTTGCCAAGACGGATGAAAAAAAATTGTCTGACTTATTTGGGGTAGGTATAAAATTCAGTGTGCCCGTAAATTTGGGTAAATAAAAGTTTAAAAATTAATAAGCAGGAGATAATCGCTTTAAAATTCCAGCGAATGAATGGACAAGTACTAAAAATTCTGTTTAAAGATAATATGGCGTTCCTGACAGAAGCAGTTACTTTAGATTTTAACCAGGTTCAGGTATCGGGTTTACATCATGTAACTTTCCCGGCACCCGTGATTTGGACAGTACAGGTAATTAAATATATCAGGGAGGAAAAAAGATTGCATGTTGACGCAAGCTCAGCTTATCCTGCAGGTAAAACTTTATCGCCTGGAAATCCAATAGAGTTCACCGATACTTTACTTTCTATTGAGAAAATAACATTTAGAAAAATTGAACAACAGGCATTTTATACCTGTAAAATTTTATCAGCGAAAGAAGATACAATCTATACGCCAGTGACAGCAACAATACCGGAGGTCAAAATGGAGAGAGTGCCTATAAAACATACCTATAGCGAGCCGTTTTCAGTCCCTATCAAGAATGTAAAATTCCTTTCCGGTAAAGTGACTTTTGAAAAAAAGATTCAGCAGTTCAATAAAATAATAAAGTTTGAAATTATAAACGAAAATATCATTGAAGCGTATGATTCCATAAAAAACTATTTTACCAATGTATTAAAGACAAAGAATATTAAGGTTGTCCCAACTATTATAACAACAGATGATATGATTGATTCAATAAGTGCAACATCAGTGGAAATTGACAGCATTGATAAGAAGCTTTTTGAGGAGGTAAAATTTGAATTAGTAAAAGCTGCAAGAAAAAAGAAAGCTGAAGGGAATACGCAATTACTTACAATGGAGGAGTCCCTTGCATCATTAGCTGATGTTGGATTTAATGCAAAAGAAATTTTTATTGATGATAACGATTTTCTTGAAACCTTGCTCAAGCAATCAGGTACACAGCATCATTGGCATTTAAGATACCTGTCAAGTAAACACAGGCATGACCTGCAAAAACTTCTTTATATGCATGATCCCTATTCGTTTGTCTTTTTGTTAAGCAGTGCTGATAATTTTTACGTTGTTTGGGAGACACTTGACACACAAGAAGCTACTTATATCTGGAATTTTGCCAATGATGCAAAAGAACTAGATAACTATTTAACGCAAACGGTTAACACAATTAATTTTATAAAAAGAAATGGAAAGAATGAATATATAGGTCGCAAAGAAGAAAATTTCAATAGAGTTTTTCACGACTATGCAAGTTTGGAATTTGGATTTATAATATGGAAATCGGACTTTGAAAGGGTAATTATATAATAAGCGAAAGCTTTAATTACGAAGTAAGCTCTTTTAGTTTTACTAATCTTGTATAGAACACTTCATACATATTTTCATCTCCATTATTTGTCTTCACGGAATTGTTGCGGGTCATAAGGGATCAGCATCGGAAATTCCAACTTTTATTTAGATTGTCATTGGCAAGGTAATTTGCCTGCAAGTTTATATTGAAGGGGAAAAGTGAATTACTATTATAGGAAAACAGTTTACGCAATTGGAAATTCTCCACATTTTCCCATTGTAAAAATCGGCAGGATTTAATTTTGTTACTATCTTCTTTTTTCAATTAAACGATTATGAAGTCCGAACAACAACAATTGGAAGAGCTAAAGATCGCCATTGATAAAGTGCATAACAGACCTATAACTAATGAGGAAGCCAGGCAAGCATACCATCTCCTGAAATTATTAACGGAATCTGCCGTTAAACATATTTTTACCGAAGCGGATCTCCAGACTAAACTAAAAGATAATCCTAAAGGCTTTCATTTAGAAGAAAGGGGATCTTGCGGAGTTTGTGGAAAACCTGCCGTAAAGGAGAACTCCTGGTATGACAAGAATGGTGTCAAATGCATCCCTTGTCAAAAAGCACTTGATAAAAAAGTGATCCCGCTCTTCGTAATCAAAAACAAAGAAAGCTGGTATTCAAATCATGATTTGGAAATCTACTTTAATATTGATCGCTATAGTCTTAAAAAATATGTCAAGCAGGGTCTCCTTAAAAAAAGAACAATTGCACTAAACGAAAAACAGGTACACCTGGAACTTTTTCTGATCAGCGATAATAAAGATGTTTTGCCAAAAAAAAAGTTATTACCTTCTAAACTCATTCAGGTAGAGAAAAATGGAGATGTATTTTACACGCACGCCCAATGGTATGAGCATATGACTGAAAAGGATCTCAAAAAATTACAGAAGTATAAAATTGGAGAAATTCTAAAAGAAACATTTTTGCGACCTATTAAACAGGGTAGCTTCTATTGGAAAACTATAAATCCGCTCTTGACTTTTAAATAACAATTCCAATAGAAAATAACGAAGTGATTTCTTTTAACTTCAGGAGGCGGGAATAGAATACTTCATACATAGCTTTATCGCCATTATTTCGTAGCACCTTCAAATGGCTGTCTATAAACTGTGACAAATTCTCCACTTTACTTCCCAGCTCCAGTTGAACCGTAGCAGGCAATTTTGCTTTTTGGAAATGACCTTCTAATTCCTTGATTTGTTTTTCTGTTACAGCCATCCTTAAATTTACAGAAATTATTACTCAAATGACGATTGCTCAATTTAATAACTCAGATGAAATTGAACAAGCAGAAGCCTTGTGGGAAAAGGGAGTGCATTCAGGACCTTTGAGGTCATTTTCTGGTAAAGAATTACTAGTGTTCAAAATCGCGGAAGAACTTGCAACATGGGAAAGATTTGAAGTAGATAAAGGCAACCCTGATTTACCGTATGATGAAAAGAAAATAGAAAAATCTATTACGCTGATCAGAAAGTTAAACGATGAACTTGTTCCCAACGAATTGGAACAATTAATTAATAAGTATAAAGAATGTAATACATGGGACCAGTCTTTATTCCCCTATAAAGTATATAACACCTTTAGAAAAAGACTAGAAAGAATTTGGCTATTTCTTATTATTAGAAATTCTAGTTAGCTCGCCGTATATTTGCCGTAGCTCTTTTAGTGGTACTAAACGAGTCAAACTGAAATCGTTTCACCAAAAATTCACCTAAGCATTAATCAGTTGCTTAAACAGCTGATTAATAATATAATATTATCGGGGTTCGAATCTCGTACGGGCTACAAAGCCCCGCTAGTTTATCACCGGCGGGGCTTTTTTTATTCACCCATTGTTTCTTCTTTCCCTTTCTTTCCCCAGGTCCTATGTTTTGCTCCATCCATTTTTACAATTTTAGGAGTGAATTTCCCAACCACATCCACCAATTGTTTTTGCGATTGCATTACCAGTTCAATATCCTTGTAAGCAAAAGGTGATTCATCCAATCCACCACCTAACAGTTTTATACCAAACTTTTTCAGTTCATCTTTAAACTGTTTATCGGTAACAGATGCAATAGCTCTTGAACGGCTCATCTTTCTTCCTGCGCCATGCGATGCAGAATTAACAGCAGCCGATTCACCTTTACCTTTTACAATAAATCCATCGGCGGTCATTGAGCCGGGAATAATTCCCAACACATCTTTACCGGCAGGTGTTGCCCCTTTCCGGTGAACGATCACTTCTTTTCCTTCCCATTTCTCTTTCCATGCAAAGTTGTGGTGGTTCTCTACCATCTTTAATGGCTTTCGTCCCAACTGTTTTGCAATCTTTGCATGAATGATCTGGTGACAGGCAGCTGCATAATCACCAGCCAGGTTCATAGCGATCCAATATTCCATTCCTTCTTCTTCATCCAATGTTAACCACGCCAGGTTTTTTGCATCATGTGGCAAACGTCTTTTGCTGATAGCAATTTTTGTATAGTGATTGGCAATATTGGCACCCAATGCTCTTGAACCGGAATGAGACAACAATCCCACATACTTACCCGCATCAACGCCCAACACTTCATCTTTCTCTGCGATCTCTATCACACCAAACTCCACAAAGTGATTACCCGAACCGCTTGAACCTAATTGCTTCCAGGCACGGCCATGCAAATTTTTCAGCAAGGGCATTTCATAAAAAGCTTTACTCTCCATCACTTCATGATCAGATGCATGGTCAAACTGGCCGCCACTTCCAAACAAAGTAGCTTCGTTGATCTCTCTTGCGAAATACGATTCTTTTTGTGTCAGCTCTTTTGGATCAATATCAAAAATGCTCAAACACATCCGGCAACCAATATCCACTCCTACTCCATATGGAATAACTGCATTGTCAGTTGCCAGCACTCCACCAATTGGCAAACCATATCCGCTATGTGCATCGGGCATTAATGCTCCCGCAACAGCTATTGGCAATTTAGCAGCAGTGTACATCTGGTGCATGGCTCCTTCTTCAATATGTTCCTGTCCGAATACATTGAATTGAATTCCTGATTGGTTCAACGAAACCTCTGCTCCATCTGTTGATGGCTTTGGCAATAATTGTTCTGCTATCAATGCCAGCACTGCATCATCTTTATATTCTATCGGACTTGCCAATACTTTTTTCAATAATTCCATCACTTCCTCCTTTCCGTGATGCTTGTAATTTTTTTGCATCACATTCATGGCTACGCTTATCACCGGTCCTTCCGGGAAGCCGATAGCTCTTAATTCTTTTCCTGTTGTTTTTAGCTTTGCCATAATTTTTTTAGCTCTTTATTTGTAATAAGTTTTGCTTTCAGTAGCTGGCCTGTTGTTGGATTAATGTAGAATTTCGGGAACTTTTCTGAGCTACGTAGTTCATGATATTTCCCCCATCTCAAATAATACACTTTCCTTTCTTCTATCCAAACTTTCTCATATACAAAATCATACAAGTGGTTAAATACATGTAAGCCAGAAACTGTGTTTTTCTTTAATTGTTTACATAATTCCGAATACAGCTTATCCCAGTTTTTACCAACATTACTCATCAAAAATCTTTGAAGGGGCTCTAAGTTATCATTAAAGGAACGGGTACCGCCGCCATGTTTGAACTTCATGCTTTCCTTTTGCTTTGCATTTTCATACATGTTCCGTTTTACCATATTATTATAACCTTTCCTTTGCTTTGTTCTCCTACCACGACGATAACATTCGATCAACTCTTCATCTAATCGCTTATCCCGCCTTTTTTGACGTTTTTGTAATGACGGTTTTAAATAATTTAAATTATCCATAAAAATTTATTGAACTATTTTATTCGCACAACTGGAACTTGCAAAGGCATCCGGTTTTGCTTTAAACACAAAACCCATTCCCATGATATAGCCCATTGCCTCTTTCAACGCATCATTACTTTTGAATGATGGATTTGTGTTGATGTCTGCATGCACTTCCATATCTACACTGTAGCGGGAAAAAATATTGCACAATGTATAAGCGATGTCAATACTTTTTGCAACTTCAGTGAGCATCCGTTCTTTAATGCTCATCTTTTGTTTAGTTGTTTCATTGTGTATGTACATGAAACCACCTTTTCCTTTCCGAATGAAAACGATCACCGTTGCAAACTCAGTGACTTTACCCCGCCCGGCTTCGCCATTCGGGCAAGCTTTTACCTGGCTATCGGTACCAATGCTTACTTTTAATTCATGTCCTATTTCACTCTCCCGCATCAATACATTCGTTACTTCTTCAGCAATCGGAATGCTGATTCGTTCACCGTTTAATTTTCTCCATTGTTGTTGTTCCTGTTCCATTGTTTTCCCTTACAGGTATTTAAAAATTCATTTCGTGGACGAAACAGGATTCGAACCTGTACTGTTGCGGCTTCAACGCAATGCTCTACCATTGGAGCTATTCGTCCATTTTGTTTACGACAAGCATTGACTGATCTCTATTCCCTCATCATCGAATTCACTTATCAACAAACATTGCGGATGAAGAAAGATTCGAACTTTCAACCGACGGCCTAACAAACCGCTGCTCTGCCATTGAGCTATTCATCCCTTTTGTTGGCCCGGTGAGATTCGAACTCACAACCCTCCGGTTAAAAGCCGGATACATCTTCCAGTTGAGCTACGAGCCAATTTTGTTGCGACTGTTGGAATCGAACCAACTACACTTACCTCGTAACGATAGTTTTCTGCCATTGAATTAAATCGCATTCTTGTGATGACTGATAGATTATTCACTACACATTTATTTTAATTTTTGTGTTCATGAATTCCGCTTCGCTCCATTTCGAACTATCAACCTTTACGGTATCAGCGTAATGCTCTCAACCATTGAGCTAAGTCATCGTTGTAGCGGCTACCGGATTCGAACCGACATCTAAGGCTTATGAGACCTTTGAGTTGACCATTACTCCAAACCGCAATTTTATTTCGTTGGCCCGAACAGATTTGAACTGTTAACCTTGAACGTATAAGGTTCCTGCTCTTACCATTGAGCTACGACCCATTTTCAGTTAGCTTAGAAAGATTCGAACTTTCATTTCTTCATTCGTAGTGAAGTGTTCTCATCCATTGAACTATAAGCCATCATTGTGCGACTTTCAGAATTGAACTGAATACATTCACCTGCTATTTACCTCTCAAAAAGAAAGGGAGATGAATATGTTGCCATTACACCAAGCCGCATTTCATTTGTTGGTTGACTCCGGGGTTCGAACCCTGATCTTCCGTTGCACAGACGGATACTTTACCAATTAAGCTAAAGCCAACATCAGTTGTATAGTAGACAGGATTCGAACCTGCAGCCTCTTCATTCCAGGTGAAGTATCCGGCCAATCGGAATGCTACTATATTTTAAAGTATCCCCGTTGCATCTCACGGGGAATACTTATTCCTCCTTCTGCATATAATACTTTATCTCAATTCATGCTCTGCAGGATGATGAACTTTTTCATTCATCATAGCAGTTTCATTCTTTTTCTTGTTTTTCCTTTTATTGCCAATCAATTCGCCAATGAAATGTATTGCCAATACAGCCAGTAAAAATTTCATCACATACCTCCATTGTTTTCCGTTTAACATTTACCGGCATAAAAAAGCCCGGTCGTTTTGCGACCGGGCTTCCTTCGTTTAATCTGCATATAGCAGATTACGTATAGATACAATCCGGTCGTAGATGTTTACTATCATTCGCATTCCCTATGGACATAATACTTCTATTCGATGGCGCATACCAATAGCAGCTGGCTGATAATGTTTTATCATTCATTCCTTTAAATCGTTTATGTTGTTCTTGTTTCAGCATTATTTAATTTTCAGTTACTAATAGATTCAATTCGTTTCCGATTACACAAACACTTCAAATTATTTTTATTTCCGCCT